>NZ_JBFSUV010000056.1:0-34584 GCF_041467515.1 Vibrio sp. 10N.247.311.12 | reverse complement strand
TTGTACGGTGGTGTGAGAGGACGGAGGCCGTGAGGCCTCCTCCTACTCGATTATGAGCTCAAAAGTCTCTTTAAGTTTGAACTCTGTGTGGGCGATGAACCTTAAGCTTCAGTACCTTGAATCTTCTCTAATTCAGCGATAGTTGTTTGCGATACAAGCTGACCATCCATGTAATAGGTAACGTTTTGACCGTCTTTGATGCCCGTTAGAGTCGCTGTTTCACCAGATGTATAGACGATGTCCATTTGAATCGTGTTTTCATCGATCTTAATCATCTCACCGGTTTCAATGGTGCGATTGTTCGAAATTGGGCGATGGATACCATTGCTTCTGAACCAATGCTCACGCACTTATGCAAATCGGATTCTTTGTATTCTGAATAGGTCATCTGTTTTCTCATTTCTCGCGCTTGTCTTTCATATGTAAGTAACGACTCCTGTCTGGCGATATCCCCTGAGCGCGTAATGTACGAACTTTCGCCGATAGAGATTTACCATTTTATGCCAAGTGGGTTAATAACTAGCCAAAAGAGAAAGGGCTGAGAGAATTTAACGGCATAGCGAGGTGTAACTGATCAAGTTACCGAAAAAACGAGGGTAATAATGGTATGATCGCGGGCTCAGCACCATAAGTGATAAAGAATAGGAAACAGAATGACTCACCTTACCGAACAGCAAGAAGCTGCAATGGCGACGTTTAAAGAAAACTTACACCTTCCAAATGGTGGCTTTCATAAACTGATTATCGAGCTAAGTAAGGAGTATCAGCTGCCTTTCCAAAAGGTGCGTGCGGTTTTAAAGAAAGCTCAAAAAGATGTTGAACGACAAATACGAGAAGACTTTACCAGCGTTGATGACACAGTACTGAGCCAAGCGAATTGGGTAAACATCATTAAGTCGAAGCTTGTTGACTTAGCGGAAGAAAACCAAACGGTCATGGATAAGCTGCAACAAAACCTGAAGTATCAAAAAGTGTTGTCGGCAACCGAGGGTTCAATCGCAAGCGAAGACGAACGTGACGAGTTGATTGAAGAGTTGATTCAAGCTTATGAGAAAGAGGTGTTCAAACCGTTACTGGCGATGTTGCATACAACGAAGCTGTATTGGAAGTTAATGCTGGTGGATGAGACATGTAAGATGAATGAGGAGAATCGTGAGAAGTTCAGTGATTACCCTCAACACATGCAAGCTGCAGAACACTTATATACTCTTGATCAGAAGTTAAGGTCGATGCCGTTAACTTATTAGTCCATGAATGCACTGATAATGACTCAATGGTGATTTAGAGTTTGATATAAGTTGGTTTCAATAGAAGTACGATAACCTAGCTAGCGTTAGCCGCGTGTGTAATGCAAAAAGGGCTAGGTTTCAGATCTGTTTTACTTCTACTCTATTTTGTTCTGCTAGAGCGAATTGAGGGTGACATCTTTTACATCTTTGGGACTAGATGGTGTTTCTTTTGTAGCCTTTGGGAAATGCTATAGGAGTGTGAAATGTCCTAGGGTGTTTCCGTTGCCTGAAACGATAGTTCCGATGCTTTCTCGTTCATTAAATTCAAAGTCGATGAGATAGCTGTGATGTTGTAGCTTGGGCAATATGTGGCGGTGGAGTATATCGCTATTGAGCTGTCGAATCTCGGTGACCCATGAAATCTCTTCTTTGTGTAAATCTATTTTAATCTTGAGCATTTATTACCTTTTAGTTTATTGACTGTTTTTTCGCGTGATAGTTGGTACCAATGGGTTTGTCGTGTTGTTCTGCGTGACATAACTGTGCCTTGTGTTTATTACATTTGTATTTAAGTGCTCGATCTATTCTGACTTCGCTGACAAAAGAGCAAATGACGATAGATCGGTAGTAGGATCGAATTTAAAAGCTATTGAATGACTATCTGGGTGAAAGCTGACGCAGAGATGGTGTAACGAGGGAATCGAGAACTGTCTATGTGGAACTTGGACTTACTTTAGCATTAACAGCTCTATAGATTAGAGCCAGGTGGCGAACTATACGCCTAGTTTTCAAAATTACAACCCTATTTTGAATTAAATTCA
Organism: Vibrio sp. 10N.247.311.12; assembly: GCF_041467515.1. Classification (NCBI taxonomy): domain Bacteria; kingdom Pseudomonadati; phylum Pseudomonadota; class Gammaproteobacteria; order Vibrionales; family Vibrionaceae; genus Vibrio; species Vibrio sp. 10N.247.311.12. The sequence goes on along the minus strand of NZ_JBFSUV010000056.1, from coordinate 32,534 downwards.
AAAATATTTTTGGGTGATTTACCATCGGTTACTGAAGGTTAAATGAGCGAAGGTCAGGGATTTGACCATGATATCTGACTGAGTCTTGGCTTTTCAGCTGTTCGTATTCGTTGTCATTAGTGGGTTTAATTGATCAGCTAATTTGGTGATGATTAAGTCTCTGTTGTATATGATCTTTACATTGTAAATTACAATCCATGATTTTGGGGTTCAGCGTTGTAATTACAGGGTTTTTGGGTGCTTTCCCCATCTGTTTTTTTCTTCAGGTTGATGAGTATTTTCCTCTTCGCGTCTTTTTGATATTTCTGATTCCTAATACCTCTCCTGACTACGCAAAATATGAATACTCACTTTTACGTTTCTGAATAATAAAGTTGTTGTATCGCCAATTTAGTGCAAATATAATTGATAATAGTTCTCACTTGCGTTACAAGTTTGTTGTCAATCCAATGACAGACTTTAAATTATCGTTATTTAGCAGTTGTGTACGCCCCATGCTCGTCTATGAGTAATGTGACTTTCATTGTCATGAGTGGTGGTTTGTATCAATGGCAAAGGAAGAAACATGAAGAAAACAATCAATTCAGTTCGCCAGTTATTGAGCGGGCTTGCCATCGTTCTAGCATCATCATTCATGATGACCGCGCATGCGGAAACCGTCACCATTGAGCATGTGAAAGGCACAGCGCAATTTACTGAAGTACCACAGCGAGTGGTGGTTCTAGGCCACGGTAGCTTAGACGTGCTCGATAAAATTGGTGTACAGCCAGTTGGCGCGCCTCATAGCTTGCTGCCTGATTACCTAGCTTCGTACAAAGATACGACGGCAAATACAGGCTCTTTAAGCGAACCTGATTTTGAAGCTATCTACATGTTGAAGCCTGACATCATCATCGCGGAAAACCGCATGCTTAAGGTTTACGACAAACTGGCACAAATTGCTCCTACTGTCATGTTTTCTATTGAAGGCGACAAGTACTGGGCTGATGCTCAGCAAAACTGGCGTGTGCTAGGCGACATCTTTGGTAAGCAAGCTGAAGTCGAAGCGATCATTAAAGAGACTCAAGCTTCTATCACAGCGGTAAACGACAAAGTAGCGTCTGACGAAACTTCAGCAATGATGCTAATGAACAACGGTAACAACATTGCGATGTTCAACAAAGGCAGCCGTTTCTCAATCATCTTTGATGACTTTGGTTTCGTGGAATCAAAGAGTGCAACTGTGGCTCCGATCAAAGGAACACACGGCAACCTAATCTCTTTTGAATACATTGCTGATGCAAAACCGGAAGTGCTTTACGTGCTTGACCGCGAAAAAGCGATTGGCAAATCAGAAGGTCGCGCTCAACAACTGTTTGATAACCCACTGGTTGCGGCAACACCTGCAGCGCAGCACGGCAATATCGTTTACCTTGATTCAAGTGCTTGGTATCTGGCTGGTGGCGGTGTGACGGCGATTCACAGAATGATTAGTGACATTGAACGTACGATTCAATAGTTACTAACCATCAGATTTTCGGGCTTATAAGAGTGTTCTTATAAGCCCTTTTTCACTTTTTTATACGGGCTACCCGAGACCTACCTTTAGTATTATTTCTATGTTGAAACCCATTGCAGCTGCTGTATTTCTTGTTGTGTTATGCGTTGCGTCATTGATGATTGGAGTCGCTGAAATCAGTTTTAGTGACTTTTTCAATGGCAACCAACACGCCAACTCTATTTATATTGTTAGTCGGATCCCTCGACTACTCGCGATCGTGCTTGCCGGAGCGGGATTGAGTGTTTCTGGCTTGATCATGCAGCAAATCGTACAGAACAAGTTTGCCGCGCCTTCGACGATGGGCACCATTGACTGTGCGATGTTGGGTTACATTGTCGGCATTCTAGTGCTAGGCAATGCTGCGCAATGGAGCTACTTAGGCTTTATCTTCGCGTTTGCAGTGTTTGGCACCATGCTATTGGTTCGCTTCCTACAACACCTCAAGTTTAAGAACGCGGTATTGGTGCCTTTGATTGGCATTATGTATGGCAACGTTGTTTCGTCTCTAACAACCTTTATTGCTTATAAGTACGACTTAGTACAAACCATGTCGGCATGGACTATGGCGAACTTTGCGAGCGTGTTGCAGGGCAGCTATGAAATCCTTTATCTCGCGGTGCCTGCTTGTGTATTGGCTTACTATTTCGCGAGCCAGTTCAGTGCGGCGAGCATCGGTGAGAGCTTCGCGAAAAACATCGGTTTGAATTATCAGAAGATCGTCTTCATTGGTGTTGCGTTAGTGGCTATCAGTGCCTCCTCTGTGGTGATGATCGTTGGTGTTATCCCATTCCTTGGCCTTATCGTGCCGAATATCGTGTCGCTGATGATGGGCGATAACATGAAGAAGATTCTGCCTTGGACTGCCTACTGGGGGGTGATCTTGGTGTTGGCTTGTGACCTGCTAGCTCGAATCGTCATCTTCCCTTATGAGATTCCAATCTCGATGGTAATCAGCATCTTTGGTGGCATGATTTTTATTTACCTAATCATGAGAGACAAGTCGAATGCGTGATTCAGTAAAAATTGCGATTCTGGCTATCGCGTCTTTGGGTATGACAGCGCTATTCATCGGGCAGGGGCTGACGTGGGATAACTACGAGTTCTTCTTGTCTCTGCGCCTACCAAAATTGCTGTCGATTGTGTTGGCGGCGGTAGCGATCTCGGCGTCGTCATTGGTTTTCCAAACCATTACTAATAACCGAATTCTAACCCCCTCCATCTTGGGCTTTGACAGCTTGTATATGCTGGTACAAACGGTACTTCTGTTTGTGTTTGGCAGTGCTAGCTTCTGGGTGATTGACTCGATCGCAAACTTTTCGATGTCTGTGACTGTGATGATCTTGTTCTCGTTTGCTCTGTTCCATTTCTACTTTAAGAGCAAGCGAAACAACGTATTCACACTGCTGTTGATAGGCATCGTGTGTGGCAGCGTATTCTCGAGTTTGTCTAACTTCTTGGCGATGTTGATTGACCCGAACGAGTTCGCGGTGCTGCAGAATGTGATGTTCGCAAGTTTCAATAACGTGAAAGGCGAGTTGGTTTACCTCAGCCTTATTCCTTTGGGTTTGAGCTTGCTTGGCCTTTGGTTGTTAGCGCCTAAGCTTGATGTACTTTGGCTTGGTGTTGATAACGCAACAAGCTTGGGTGTGAACACCAAACGACTGACTCAGATTACCTTGGTGATTGTGTCAGTGATGGTCGCGGTATCGACTGCTTTGGTTGGCCCAGTGCTGTTCTTTGGTTTAATCACCGTGAGCTTAGCTCGTCAGATATTCAAATCTTATCAACATCGTGTGCTTATCATCGCAAGCAGTTTGTTAGCGGTCGTTCTATTGGTTTCAGGCCAATGGTTTATCGAAAAAGTAATGGCGTTTGAAACCACAGTGAGTGTGATCATTAACTTGGTCGGTGGTTTGTATTTTATGTTCTTGTTGTTACGCACCAGAATTCAGTAAAGGTAGTAAGTAGTGATTAAATTAACAGGTTTAACTAAGAAGTATGGCAAGTCACTCGTGGTTGATGATGCCAGTGCTATGTTCCCGAAAGGCGAAGTGACTTCTATCATTGGCCCAAATGGTGCGGGTAAAAGTACACTGCTTTCAATGGCGAGCCGCTTAACAGACAGCGACGCGGGTGAAGTGGTCATTGGCGATAAGTTACTGGCTGAGTGGGATACCAAAGAGCTAGCGAAGCACCTTGCCGTGTTAAGACAATCAAATAACATCAACATGCGATTTACGATTCGTGAATTGGTCTGTTTTGGTCGTTTCCCACACTCTCAAGGTCGCTTGAAAGACGAAGATCATAAGATCGTCGATACAGCACTAGAACACCTTGGCATTACTGACATCCAAAACAAATACCTTGATGAGTTGAGTGGCGGTCAGCGTCAAATGGCGTTTATCGCGATGGTTGTGGCGCAAGATACGGATTATGTGTTCTTAGATGAGCCTCTGAACAATCTTGATATTAAACACTCGGTCGAAATTATGCAGACGTTGCGTCGTTTAGCGCATGAGTTCAATAAAGCGGTCGTTATCGTGATTCATGACATCAACTTCGCTTCTTGTTACTCAGATAACATTGTTGCGATGAAGAAAGGCAAAGTGGTTAAGTCGGGTAAGGTTTCGGAAGTGGTTGAAAAATCAGTGATGGAGTCTATCTACGAGATCCCATTTGAGATTCGTGAGTTCGATGGTGTTCGAATCTGTATGTATTATTCTGGTCGTTAGATTACTGAATAACTCGGTTGTTTTGCTTTCTAGCCGTTGAACGAAAAGAGCTCCCATATGAGGAGCTCTTTTTGTTTTCGGATAGTATCTGTGTTGTTAGTGAAATGTTACAATGCAAAGGTAATTCCCCTTGTATAATAATAACTTAACTGACGTAATATTGACTGGTCGTACTTCTAATAACGCCAGTTTGAAGTCACTCACAGATCTACTCTTCATTTTTGAAAATCAATTGCTTTTTTTTCTACTTAACCTCTGGAAATCGTTCTACACTAGGGTTATAACTGTTTGATTTGTATACGAGGTATCAATGAGTCGGAAACCTATAGTGTTAGTCGTGGATGACACCCCAAGTAACTTGGATGTGTTAACGGCAATACTCAAAGATACTTATCAAGTGAAAGTAGCGATTAACGGCACAATTGGTATCAAGATCGCGAAGATGGTGCCGCAGCCAGACCTTATCCTCCTTGATATCATGATGCCTGACATCGATGGTTACGAGGTGTGCCGCCAACTTAAAGCTCAGCCGAATACGGCTCACATTCCTATCATTTTCGTGACCGCCACAATTGGTCCAGAAGCCGAAGTAAAAGGACTCTCCTTGGGGGCTGTCGATTACCTAACCAAGCCGATAACCCCTGCAATTGCACTCCAGCGTGTGAAAACGCATATCGCACTTTATGACCAACAACGCGCGTTGTTTAGTCAGGTAAAAGAGAAAACTCAAGAGATCAATCTCGGTAAGCTAGAAACACTGAACATACTGGGTAGAGCTGCTGAATTTAAAGACAATGAAACAGGCATGCACGTTAAGCGTATGAGTCACTACTGTGAAGTGCTAGCTAAAGCCTTGGGAATGACTGACGAAGATGCCGAGACGTTGCGTGATGCAGCACCAATGCATGATATTGGCAAGATCGGTATTCCTGATAGCGTATTACTCAAGCCGGGTAAATTGGACGCCGACGAGTGGACAATTATGCAAAAGCATGTCGAATATGGTGTTGATATACTTGGTAGGCAGAGTGATTCCAAACTGATGCGTATGGCTATTCAGGTGGCGCAATATCATCACGAAAAATGGGATGGCAGTGGTTATCCAAACCAGATAGCTGGTGAAGGTATCCCATTGGTTGGAAGAATTGCGGCTGTTGCTGATGTGTTTGATGCCCTGACCGCAGAGCGCCCTTATAAAAAAGCTTGGAGTATTGATGAGGCGCTGAACTTGTTTGAAGAACAGAAAGGCAAACATTTTGATCCAACTATCGTTGATGTGTTTTTTCTGAAGTTACCTGAGATTCTAGCAATTAAAGAGAAATTTAGAGATGAGTGATGGCTTGATGTTGTCGCTAAATCGTTTGGTTGTTTTTCTGGTCATTACACTTGTGGTGTGGTCGCTGCTAATGCGATCTACGAATGCTGCTGAGGTAACAGATACTGAGTTAAATCAGTGGTTGGGAAACCAACCAACGGTAACTTTTGTTGTCTTGGCCAACCATTATCCTTACTCATTCATCGATGATGATGGGCAGGTTTCTGGGATCATCAAAGATTGGACATTAGATCTTGAACAGCGTTTTGGTGTTCATGTTCGGTTTGTCACAGTTAACTCGCGTGTCGAGGCTAAAGCCGCGTTAGTCGACGGGCGAGGCGATGTATTTCCATTCCAACAGTTCGACCCAAGTGAAGGTGGCCGTTTTCTTGCGAGTGCTCCCTATATTCCTTATCAGGTCGCAGTGATTGTTCCCATCGACAACAAACTCGATGGAAACCTAGATCAAAATAATAAACGCCGTATTGCGATGGTTAACGAAAATATCGATTTGGAGCGAGCCGGTGTCAAATTGAGTTCTATTGAGCGAGTGAATTTTGATAACGTTATTGATGCAGTACGTGCGTTAGGGGCCGGGGATGTCGAAGGCATGGTCGGTGAACCTATCACCACTATGGATCTTGCGAAAAAGATTGGCGTTCATGATTTAGCGGTAAATTATGTTCTGGAGCATTGGAAAAGGTTTGAAGCATCAATGGTGATTCGAACCGATGAACCAGAACTGCTGACGCTAATCAACAAACAGATTGAAACCTTCGACGTTGATAACAAGAACAAGATTTTATCGAAGTGGCTAGACAGTTCCCCCTATCGAGTGCCGCTAAAAGGCGTGTTTGGCTTTGGTAACCCTCCGTATATTTACCCAGACAGCACCGCAGTCGGGCTACAGTACGACATTCTTCAGCGTGCACTGAATGACATGGGATATAAACTAGGTGACGTTGTCACACTTCCACCTAGCGCCGCTAAAAAAGCCATCGATAACAATAATTCTATAGCCTTTGTTTCTGGTGTTCAGTTTGATGATCCTAATGCGCACTTTTTAAGTGATAACGTTTTTAATGTTGAGTTTGTTCCTGTTTCACTAACTCGCCGCAAACTCCAACTTCAATCCCCAAAAGACCTATCATTAGGGGCGTTATTGTTCGACGAAACATCCACAATTAAAAACTCTGTTGAAGTTCTGAAGAGTAAGTTAGACATTGATCGTATTGAAGATTACGAAGATCTTGAATCAGCATTCTCGCAGTTGAGGGCTCAAAATGTTGACCTGCTAATGGTTGAACGAAGAGTGCTAGAGTGGTTTATCACCAACACTCGTTTTATTGAAATGGCAGAGCTAACGCTACATGACGAGTATAAAGTTGAGTATCCGATCTATGTGGACTTTAAGAGTGAAGAAATCAGAGATAGCTTCAATGCCGCAATTAAAAGGCTTAAACAGGAGGATGACGGCTTAAACCAAATTATCGAGATGCAGGTTCAGAGTGATTTAAGCCTAGTCCTTAAAAAAGCGAATATTATCGCGCAAATATCTGCGTATTTTATCGTCAACGACCGCTTTGAAGAGTTGACGGAAGTGTTTGAAATTTTCGACACGGACAGTTCTTTTCAGGTGATCACCGCACAAGCGGATAACAATAGTCGCCCGATCAAATCTTGGTACATAGGCAACCTAGTTGATCAATATGGAGAGAAGAAAAATACCTCTCACTTTTCATCAGTCACCAAGGTGGCGAATTATAGGACCAAGGGAGGGAGTATCAACTCTGGTTCGATGACTTTCTACTTTGATGTTAATTCGTTAGAGCGGAACCATGTTTATTTTCCATCTGTCGAACAATTTAGTTCATTCGGAGATGCGGTGAAACGCTATATTGCGGATGTTTATCAAGCGAGTAACTTGACTGGAGAGATCCTAAATCTAAGCCAAAAAGAGAGGGCGTGGATTAAAGATAATCCGGATGTACGTATAGGTATCGATCCGAATTCGTTACCTTATGAAGCGGTATCCAATACCGGTGAATACATCGGGATGATTGATGATTATCTAACGCTGATTGAACAAAAAACAGGGCTAAGTATTCAGCATGTTGACGTGGCGAATTGGTCTGAGACCCGAAGCTTGGTTGATCATCATGAAGTGGAACTGGTCTCAGCAGCTCAAGAGAATCGTTCGTTAGGAGATAACGTCAAAGCAGCTAAAAGCTTGTTTTCAAGTCGTTTGGCCATTGCATCGAGAAGAGACGTTAGTAGCTTGGTACTTGAAGAAGCTGATGGTTGGAAAATCGGTATATTGAAGAATGCGGCAAATACTAACGCGATTTTAGATAAGTACCCGAACGTTGAGTGGGTAGAGGTAGAATCCACGGCCGATGGGCTCAACCGATTGGATGATAAAACCTTAGACGGCATGGTCGACACTGTTGATGTCCTCAATTACCTCATTGATTCATTTGGCTATCGAGGGGTTGGTATCATCGGCCGGTTAGACTTCTTCCTGTCGCCAACTCTGCATGTCATCAAATCTGAACCTTTGCTTTATTCGATTGTGAATAAGGCGATTGAGAGTATTTCTGCTGAAGAACATCAAAAGATATCGGCGAAGTGGGCGGCGCCCAAAGCGATAGAAAGAGTTGATTATCAATTGGTTTACACTATTTCGGTTTTTTCTCTGGTGATCCTTCTTCTTATTATTTTCTGGAATCGTAAATTAGCGAAGCAGATCAGTATTGCTAAGGAAGCGACCGAAGCTCTGGAAAAGGCGCAGAACCAACTCTACAACATGCTAAATAGCTCTCCAATTGCAGCTAGTGTGGTATTTGAAGAAGAGGTTCGTTACGCGAACGATACGGCAAAACGTTTGTTTGGCGTGGAAGATCAGGCGTTGTCTTCTATCGACGTTGCCGCTATCCATGACTCGCTGAGCGTTCGTGATGGCGTGCATGAAGAGCTCGACCTTAACGGTAAAGTTGAAAATAGGGAGTTAGTACTCAGAAAGTCTGATGGAACCCGATTTGTTGCTTTGGTCAGTTACTATCTTTTTGAGATTGATGGTGAAGTCGCCACACTATTTTGGGCATTCGATATTTCAGAAATGAAGCGCCTTAACGAACAATTGGAAGAAGAGAAACAGAGAGCCGATTTGGCGAGCCAAGCTAAATCGGAATTCTTAGCCAATATGAGCCATGAGATAAGAACCCCAATGAACGCCATTATTGGCTTGTCTTATCTGGCGATTGGCGAAATATCTAATCCTGTCGCTCGAAATTATATTGAGAAAGTGCACCGTTCTGGCCATTCGTTACTCGGTATCATCAATGACATCCTTGATTTTTCAAAGATAGAAGCTGGGCAACTTGTTATTGATAACGTCCCGTTTGATCCCGCAACGACTTTTAAAGATGTGATTGAGTTGATGGAATCGAAAGCAGCTGAGAAACAACTCAATTTGTCGATGGTCATCGACCCAGAGTTAGACACGCCACTGCAAGGCGATCCCTTGAGGTTGTTCCAAGTCATACTCAACCTTGTGGGCAACGCGATTAAGTTTACGGAACAAGGCAGCGTAGCATTAACGGTGGAGCATGTTGACTCGAACGACAGCAGCCTAACCATGAGAGTGAGTGTGATGGATACCGGGATAGGCATTTTGGATGAGAACCGTCACAAGCTGTTTGAAGCCTTTAGCCAAGCGGATACCACAACGACACGTCGGTTTGGCGGTACAGGGCTTGGGCTCAACATTAGCCAGAAATTAGTTCATGCGATGGGCAGTCAAATTACGGTAGAGAGTGTTTACGGGCAAGGCAGTGAGTTCTCCTTTGTACTGACATTGCCACGCTCAAGCTCGGATGCGTTAGCCGACTTCAAAGCTCAAGAGTTGCAACTGGATTATCAGATAGAGTTCAAAGGGCAAAGAGTGCTATTGGTTGAAGACAATGAGCTGAACCAAGATCTCGCCTTAGCATTTTTCAGTCGCTCTAAATTAAATGCCGATCTTGCTGAAAACGGAAAGGAAGCGCTGGAGTTAGCTAAAAACAACGACTACGAAATAATCTTCATGGATCTTCAAATGCCGATTATGGACGGCTTTGAAGCTACCCGTTTGATTCGTGAATTCGATATAGATGTACCGATTATTGCAATGTCAGCCAATGTTTTTGCTGATGCGAAACAACGAGCGAGGGCGTCGGGCATCACGGACTTCTTGGATAAGCCTATTGTTATTGATAAAGCGATGTCTTTGATTACTCGATACATTGTTCCTGAGGTCTTAGTTGAAGGTCGAGCGCCATCAGACACCTCTTCAGATGCGATCCAGACAGGTGATTCTGGTGAGAGTGCGGAATTGCACTCCGATCCCCAAATTGAGCCGCCTGTTTTCTCTCAGTCGAGGTTTGAGCAACTGACTTATCATGATGTGAAGCTGCAAGCCAAAATGCTTGATAGGTTCTGCCAAGGATCGCCAGACATTATGTCGGATGCTTTTGATAACTTAGTACAAGGCGACTGGGAGACGTTAGAGCGTAATCTACATACCTTAAAAAGCATGGCAGCTTCGATTGGTGGATTGCGATTGGCAGAGTTACTCAGTGATTTAGAAAGCAAAGCGCATAACAAGGCGTGTGATGAAGCAGATCTTAAGCAAGGCGAACTTGGGTTAATCGAACTGATTAAAGCAGTTGAGATCAGCTTTGATGTGTCTGGTGTTGGGGGATTCAATACGACAAGTACTGAAGAAGCCGATGCGAGTCTTGCTGATACCTCTGATTCACCGAGCATCACGTCAGAACAGCATGCTCAGTTGCTATCACTGCTGGATGCTTATGATAACGATGCAACTCAATATGTGACTGAGTTACTGGCACAGTATCCACATTCTGTTGTTCTCAAAGATGTTCGAAGTGCGTTAGATAATTATGACTTTGAACGAGCAAAAGAGGGGTTTGGCGCTTCTGAGTAGTTGTCTTTTATAAATATCACTTCAACATTAAAGCCTTTAGCTCTTATAGAGAAATAACTAGCTAGCTAAAGGCTTTAAATCTATCTATACCGAACTAACGACTCACGTTCTGTTTGATTAGCTCAACAACCGTATCGTATCGGTGCGGCAGTTTTCGGTTTCGTTTTTGAACCAGATACAGCGTTTCCTCTACTTCTACCTTTGGCGGCACAACGTGTAGCTTGTCTCTATCTGGGAAGTGTTCAACCGCGCCAGCCGGTAACACGGTAAAACCTAATCCTTTTGATACGGGTAGCAAGATCTGGTGAAGCTGATTGATGTAGCCAGATCTTGGTATCTCATTAACGTTGATGTTCGCTAAGTCTTTATCTCCGCAAAGGTCGAAATACAAAGACAGGTAGTGAGCAGAATCTGGATGCGCAATAAGGCCAATGTCGTGCAGTACTTGTGGTGTTATCTCTAAGTGAGCCAGACTGCTGTGAACGATGAGGCAGAGTGCTTCTTTACCAATGACTTGGCTTTGATAGTAACTGTCGTTTGGGGAGTGCCTAACAATGCCGATATCGGTGGTGCCTTGGATCAGGTCGTTCAATATCTTTTTGTTCGGTGCCGCTTCTAGGTTGATGCTGAGGTCTTGATGTTGCTGCTGCAGTTCAAGAAGCTTGGGATACAGACGCAAAGAGAGTGAGCCAGAGCAAGACAAGTGACATTGCCCTGCATAAGGATTGTCAAAACTCAGAGATTCGAATAAATCTTCTTGGTCTTTTTCTAGCTTGAGCGCGTAGCGATACATAATCCGACCCTGTTCGGTCAGCTCGAAGCTTTTATTTTCCCGAGAAAGCAGGTCACAATTGCAAGCTTGTTCAAGCTTCTTGATGTGCTGGCTCACTCCTGGTTGTGTCATGTACAACTTTTCTGCGGTTTGGGTGAAATGTCCAACTTCAACCAGAGTCTTAAATGTATTGAGCCAAAGTGGATTGATCATACTCACCTTCAAATGCTAAAGCCTATAAATAACAGAAAATTATTATTATCTTAAGTAATGATAATTTCAACTCTAGCGTCTTAAGTAACGCTAATCAAAGTCATATGGTGGTAACTATTTATATTCGTCTATTGGTCTATTGGTCTATTGGTCTATTGGTCTATTGGTCTATTGGTCTATTGTTCTATTGGTCGACTTGTAGAGTTGCTATGAGTAACAAAGTGTTGCGACTTTGTTGATTATTTGGTCTATTGACCAACTGTGCTCATATTTAGGAACGAAGATGAATAGAAATGTTTGGCTGCTCTCACTGTGTCAGGCCTTGTTGATGACGGGTAACATATTACTGATCTCGGTGATTGGCTTGATCGGCAAGCAGATTGCGCCCAGTGTGAGCATGATTACCTTGCCGGTTGCACTGCAGTTTTTGGGTTTGATGGCAGCCACTATTCCTGCGTCTCTAATTTCAGGCAAGTTAGGGAGAAAGCGAGGATTTAGCATTGGTAATGTGGTTGGCATTACAGGGGCTAGCCTTGCCACTTACGCACTGTCTCAGCAAAATTTCTATCTGTTTTGTTTCGCCACGTTCTTACTTGGGATAGGCATAGGTTTTGGCACGCTTTATCGCTTTGCAGCAATCGAGGTGTGTGATGAAAATGCCCGTCATCGAGCGATATCTATATCGATGGCTGGTGGCGTGTTGGCGGCGGTACTCGGGCCAAACTTGGCGATTATGTCTCAACAGTGGTCGCAAGATGGCTTGTACATTGGTGCTTTTGCTTCTTTGATTGGATTGAACATTCTTGCGTTACTCATCTTACAAACCATTCAGTTTCCTAAAGTCTCTTTTAATAGTCAGGCTCCCAAAGCCGATCCTTTAGGTGTGATCGTTAAAGCACCGAACTTTATTGGTGCGGTCTTTGCAGCCATGGTTGCTTACGCTGTAATGAACATTTTGATGACTGCAACGCCATTGGCAATGATTGGCTGTGGTTTTGACTTTACGAAAGCTGCTGGCGTGATTGAGTGGCACGTGTTGGGCATGTTTGTACCTGCATTTTTTACCGGATCACTTATCGAGAGGTTTGGCTCAAGAATGATGATCTTGGCAGGCGGGATTCTGTTCGTCGTCTGTATCGCGATTAACATTCATGGCGAATCTATTTGGCACTTCAGAGCGGCCTTGGTTGTGCTTGGTGTGGGTTGGAACTTCATGTTTATCGCGGCAACAGGTTTGTTTAGTCAGTCCTACCAATCGCAGAATAAAGCTAAGGCACAAGCGTTTAATGAATTTATTGTCTTTGGCTGTGTGACTATTACAGCGATGCTCTCTGGTTGGCTAGAATCGACAGCAGGGTGGCAGAACCTCAATATCTACGTATTACCATTCGTGTTAGCTGTTATCTTGCTGTTCGCATTTAGTGCTCGTAAATCGCGTATTCAAAAGCAGCCTGTGTAATGGCTCATCGAATAGTGGTTCAGTAAATTCGTTACTATGATTAGAACCCTAGTATCTCGAACTACGACCAATAAAAAACCCTACCAAATCGGTAGGGCTTTTGCTTACGGCTTAAATAATAACGTTTCCTTAAAACTGCTGTCTTGGCTCATGCTCGAAGACAACGGTGCTTAAGCTTGCTTGTAAGTACGCGTGATAGAGCCGCGTACTTATTTTGATGGTCTATCGTTTAAGACCTAAGACCTAAGACCTAAGACCTAAGACCCAAGATGAGCTACAGGTCGACTAAAATTGTCTTAGTCGTAATCCCACCTTGGTCATCGATTATCTTCAGTGTCACCTCGTGCTCTCCGTATGAAGGGAAGATTGAAGTGAATGTGCGACCTCGTTTCACCTTTCCGTTTGGAAGTGTCCACTCGGTATCAACAATACGACCATCGCTGTCTGAACTTGTAGACCACATGGTTACCCAGCGACCCAAGTGAATGTACTTTGCACTCGCTTCTGGAAGGGCGTTTGGAGATTCAACACTCACTACGGAGCTAAATGAATCGGTAGCGCCTTTGTCGTCAACAACAGTCAAGTTCACCGTGTATTCACCGGCTTGCTCGTAAGACCAAGTTGGTGCCACTTCGTTACTTGTTGTGCCGTTGCCAAAGTCCCATAGGTAACGGGTGATCTCACCGTCTTGATCAGAACTGAAGTTACGTGCAGAAACGTTCAGGCCAGTGACATTGAGATCGAAGTTCGCAGTAGGGGCGACGTTGTGTTGGCTTATTTTCGATAAGCGAACCACGCCGTATTCGTTGTTGTCACTCTGATTCACAATATCAACGGCTAAGCCAAACTCCGTTAGGACACGTCCTGAATCAGGCGCTTGTGGAGAGGTGTAATCTTGGTCGTCAGAGAAGCTAGCATTGCCAACCAAACTGGTATCTTCAAGTACATCATCGTCGCTGTTCACAAGACGCATTGGGGTATGATCTTTGAGTGAAAACGCAGCATCACGAACTTGGTAACGAGTTTGAGCGACTTCACCGGATTTTTCCCAAGTCATGGCATTTTGGTCTGCATCGACCACACCTAACCAACCTTCACCTGGGTGTTTGCCTACCCAGTTATCAGTCAGTGACTCGTCTGCGTACCAAATGATTAAACCTGGATCGAATGAGATGAGTTGGCCCATGCGTTTGATGTTGGCTAGACCTTCATCAACATCCATGTGGCTGCGCCATTGCAGTAGGTAGTAGTGCTGCGCTTGATGGAATCCATTACTCAGTTTGTAGCCATTTAGGGCGAAGGTGGAGTTGCTTTCACCATCGTCTATTGGAGTCACTTGACCATCAACGACCACACTGAGGTTATCTAAATAGAAGCCTTCCATTGCTAAGCCACCATCGGTGATGTACTCAAATGAAAGTTCAACTTCTTGTCCTGCCCATTGTGAAACGTCGAACTCAGCGTCAACCCATCCGCCAGATTCGCCGCCAATAGCAGGAACGAGGCCCGTGTTGTATGGGTCGTCCATTGAGGTAATGTTGCCGGCAATGGCTTGTCCGTTGATTAGCACGCGCGCAAAGTCGTAGTCTTTTTCAATCTCATACCAAGTTTTGAAAGACAGAAGTGCAGAATCACCCGCTGGGATCACCAACTTGCGAGTCATGCTATTTTTCAGATCATCGCCTTTTTGAGAGTGGAATGAATACTCGCCCTCAAAGGGTTTCAGACTTTCAATTTGCTTTTCAGGAAGATCGACCTTAATCATGTTCGGACGGCTGTTATCCGTTGTTTGGAACAGCGTATACACTTGTGGATTGTCTTCTAGGTCATCAATCGAGATCTGATCATCGTTAATCCAACGTCCGCCAATCGATTTCTGTAGGAAGTGTTTTGCCCAAGAGCTGAATGCCGTTGGTTGTGTGCCACCAATTTTGCCAGCCCAGCTGCCTGAAGACATGATTGACCAGTAAGATACTGGTTCACCCTTGCCTGTGTATTGCGTGTCGTACTCGTCTGGTAAGCCTAAATCATGGCCATACTCGTGAGCACAGACACCAGCTGCTGCATCAATCGGTTGAATGGTGTAATCAAATGCCGCGTATTGGCCACCAAAGCGGTCGGGAAGCGAGCTAGAGGTACCTTCAAGCACATGTGTGCGACCAAGGTTGAATCGGTGCGACCAGATAGCGTCAGGGCCCAATACACCACCACCGGCTTCTTCGCCTACCGATGCGTGGAATACCATTAGGTGATCAATCACACCATCGGGTTCACGGAAGTTTCCGTCACCGTCGTAATCGTAACGATCTTCGATATCGTAATCGGCTAGGTTGATACTCGGATCTTGAGCCAATTGATTCAGTGCTTCACGAACCAGTTCCTGTGCGTTTAAGTCGTTGTCGGTGGTAGGGGAGTTGCCACCATAGAATGACGCAGGCTTAGAGGCGCGATACCAACCTGCCGCTTGACCTGCAACGCTGTAACTATCACCTGATTCGCTTTGGTAATATTGGCGCATCGAGATTAGGTTCTCGCCGTTGGGCCCTGTGTAGCCAGAATTTGAGAACAACAGCTCTTGATAATGCTCTGGGTTGTAGCTCTCATAGAGCATCTGCGTGTGCTCTTCGGTCAGCTTGTTATTATCCCAGTTCAAATCAGGGAAATCGACTAACAGAGCGAGTACTTTATCGGTACGCTTGGTGCCGACTTCTAAAGCAAAGACACTCGCTTTTTTAACACCGGATCCTTTTTCGATGGCTTTGAGTATTTTCGCTCGTTGCTCAAGTGCTTTTTTACCGAATTGAGCGTCGCCTTTAAAACCGGAATTGATCTTATTTTTTAAGTAACGGTCAAGTGCGTCGTGCTTTGCCACATCGGTTGCATCTTGGTCGACTAAGCCTTGTCTAACTAGCATTTCAATAAGTTTGTCTTCATTAACAACGCCTAAATCAATAGGTGTTTTTGCATAACTACTGACGCTAAATAGAGTAAGCATTGCTGAAGCCAACAATGTTTTTCTCATCATTTTCATTATATTTCCTTTTTATATTTCCATGTCGATATCAGTATCAACTGCCTTATTCGAATCAGCTGTCCGAGTCTGGCCTAATACACTCTTGTGGTGTCTTATTTAACTGACGTGTGTTTGCTGTATGTTTCGTACTTTCTATTTCTTTTGTATTGGTTGTCTCTTTTATATTTTTTGAATCAAACTGAGTGCTCTTTACTTTTTTAGCGTTGAGATAGATACGCAAAGCTTTTTGATTGTCTTCATAGGTTAAGCCAGGACAGATTACGCCTCTTTCAATCAATGACTTGAGTAACAGTTCATCATTCTCAAAGGTGGAAGCCTGTGACAGTGAGAAAAAAGATAAAACCATTAAAGCCATTGTTTTATGTGACATTATTATATCAAGCCATCAATTTTGATTATGTAACAAAATATATTTATAAAATTTACCAATCAAATGGATAATTATTACAATTAATTATTCGTTCCAGTTTCAACATTTAGAGTTAATATAAAATAAGGAGTGTTATTTATTCTATTGTCAGTTATTTAATGGGTTTTGTTGAATGAATAGTTGATAGTTTGGATGTTTAATAACATTGATTAGGTCGTGGTTATTATTCTGGAGGGCGCTTTATACAAGGCGTTGGGTTCTAACTAATAAGATGATTTTTTATTATCGGTGTTTTAAAATACGCATGTAATAACTGAGTCATTAGTAAATACCCATGCTCAAATTATTTTTACTCAAAATATCAATAATTAGGGTATTGAGCGCGATTTAAAGTGCTTCAAGAGAACAGATTTCACAATAGCTCGATCAAATGGAGTTATCAGATAAGAAAAAGAGCCCGCGTTTAGGCTTTTTAGTTCGTGTACGCGTTAGCGATTTACTTATGGTTGAGTAGAGGATTGCCATGGTTAAGACATCCAAGCTTACTAAAGGCTTTGTTGAATGAGTGCTGTGCAAAGATTTAAACATTCGTACATTCCATACCTCTGTTTCAATGAGAACCATGAGATTTAAACTGTAGGTAACTTAGATGATTTATAAATGTTGATTTGAGAAGAAGCGTGAAGCGTTGAGCTTTGTGAGGTGTCGAGCGTATTTTTGTATAAATAGCAGGCATTTACACAAAATGTGACGTTCACATTTTGTCATAACTTTAATAATTGTATATATTCCTCGCCTAAAATAATAATTAACCTAAGTTAATATAATGACTGTCAGCTCATCTACTCAATCTCGTGAAACGCTTCTCAGCGAAAACGAACAACTTGTCTCTACCACTGATTTAAAAGGCGTGATTACGTACAGTAATGATGCTTTTTGTCGCATAGCGGAATACAGCCAACAAGAATTGCTAGGGCAACACCACAATATCGTAAGGCATAACGATATGCCGAAAGCCGCTTTTGCTGATATGTGGGTTAACCTAAAGCAAGGTAAAGCTTGGCGTGGCATCGTAAAAAACAAAACCAAATCTGGTGGGTTTTACTGGGTCGATGCTTATGTAACTCCAATTTACGACAATGGTAAGGTGAGTGGCTACCAATCTGTTCGTGTTAAGCCAAAGAATGAATGGATACAAGTTGCAGATAAGGCTTACCAAGGCCTCTTGAAGGCTGAAAAGTCGGGTCGCCAATGGTCATTAAAGATCAGTGACAGTGTTCGTTACGCCGTGTTGCTAGGCTCTTTGGCTGCGCCGTTAATTTCAAATCTCATTGAAGTAGGGCAAGTATCACAATGGTTGTTGAGCCTACTTCCTGTTTCAGCATTAGCACTGCTTTTCCGACAAGAGCTGATTGATACTCCACTGCAGTTGAAAAAGCTGCAATCTAAATTCGATAGTGTTAGTCGTCTTGTTTATTCAGGTAATAGTCAGTTCTCTATTGCCGATTTTCACTTAAAACTATTGTCTGCAAGAATCCACACCGTATTAGGTCGCATGACAGACTCAGCCAAGCCGTTACAAGATTTGGCTGACAACCTAAATGCGACGTCATTTGAAGTATCAGAAGCCTTAGATCAACAAACAAAAGACATTCTTCAAGTACGAGAGGCGACTGAAGAGGTTGAAGTCACCGCCAATGAGGTCTCTTCTCGCACAGAAGAAGCGCACCAGATTGTTGATGTGACTTTGCAAACCTGTGCTGGCGCTAAAGAAAGCATTAATCAAACTCATCAAAACTTAGAGAGCCTAGCTTCTCAGGCTGAAAAGGCGACTCAAACGACTTACCAACTGAGCGATCAAGCGCAGAGCGTAAGCAAGATAATGGAAGAGATTGGTGGAATCGCCGAACAAACCAACTTGTTGGCCCTGAACGCTGCGATTGAAGCGGCGAGAGCGGGCGAGCAAGGACGAGGCTTTGCCGTTGTTGCCGACGAAGTCCGTGCATTGTCGGGTCGAACCTCAAAGGCTACGGTTCAGATCAAAGAGAGCATCGATACCATGCTAACGACGATTGAAGGGTGGCAAAAAGATATTCTGGCGAACCGTAAGCAAACGGACGCATGTGGTGATGTTGCGAAGGTGAGTGCAGAGCGCTTGTCGGAAGTCGAAAACCTAATGCAATCCATGAATGAACTCATGCAGTCTGTTGAAAGTTCTGCTCATAAGCAACGTGAGCTGTCGAGTGAAGTCAATCTGCATATGCAGTCTATCGCCTCGACCGCAGAACAAAACTTAGTGGCAACGCATTCTGTGAAAGACGACTCCACAGAGCTAAAAGAACGAGTTAATGAGTTCTACCAACTGGCAAAGCGTTTCGAAGAAAAATAGCCGTTAGATTTAATCCGAATGAGAGAAAAGACAAAAAAAGCCCCGCATTTTCATGCGGGGCTTTCTGTATGCATCAACCCATTGAAGGGCGAGACAATGTATTCAAGATTAAGCTAGAAGCTCTTTCGCTGTGTTTACTACGTTTTCAGTAGTGAAACCGAACATCTTGAATAGCTCACCTGCAGGTGCAGATTCGCCAAACGTTGTCATACCGATGATCTTGCCACCGAAACCAACGTACTTGTACCAGAAGTCAGCGATGCCAGCTTCTACAGCGATACGTGCCGTTACGTCAGATGGAAGTACAGACTCACGGTACTGCGCGTCTTGTTTGTCGAACGCATCAGTAGCAGGCATAGAAACTACGCGTACTTTCTTACCTTCAGCCGTTAGCTCAGCAGCAGCGTTAACCGCTAGCTCAACTTCAGAACCCGTTGCGATAAGGATAAGCTCTGGCTTGCCTTCACAATCTTTCAGGATGTAACCACCCTTAGCGATGTTTGCTACTTGCTCAGCGTCACGATCTTGTTGTGCAAGGTTTTGACGAGAGAAGATAAGTGCAGAAGGACCATCTTTACGCTCGATTGCTAGTTTCCAAGCAACAGCAGACTCAACTTGGTCACATGGACGCCATGTGCTCATGTTTGGAGTTAGACGTAGAGAAGCGATCTGCTCAACTGGTTGGTGAGTTGGACCATCTTCGCCAAGACCGATAGAGTCATGCGTGTAAACTTGGATGTTCTGAGTTTTCATCAGAGCAGCCATACGCATAGCGTTACGCGCGTATTCCATGAACATTAGGAACGTTGCGCCGTATGGTACGAAACCACCGTGCAGAGCGATACCGTTCATGATAGCCGTCATACCGAATTCACGTACACCGTAGTGGATGTAGTTACCAGAGAAGTCGTTTGCTTCAAGAGACTTAGAACCAGACCACATAGTCAGGTTAGAAGGCGCAAGGTCAGCCGAGCCGCCCATGAATTCAGGTAGCATAGCACCGAACGCTTCTAGAGCATTTTGAGATGCTTTACGTGATGCGATGTTTGCTGGGTTAGCTTGAAGATCAGCGATGATTGCCGATGCTTTCTCTTCCCACTCAGCTGGTAGGTCACCGTTTACGCGGCGTTTGAATTCAGCTGCCAGCTCAGGGTATGCTGCTTCATAAGCTGCAAGTTTCTCGTTCCACGCTGCTTCCTTAGCTGCGCCTGCTTCTTTCGCATCCCACTCTGAGTAAACTTCCGACGGAATTTCAAAAGGACCGTGCTCCCAACCTAATTCTTTACGTGTTGCTGCAATTTCTTCAGCGCCTAGTGGAGCACCGTGACAGTCGTGCGTACCTGCTTTGTTTGGAGAACCAAAGCCAATCACTGTTTTAGTACAGATTAGAGTAGGGCGAGGGTCTGCTTTAGCCGCTTCAATCGCTGCGTTGATAGCGTCAGAATCGTGACCATCTACCGCTGGGATTACGTGCCAGCCGTAAGCTTCGAAACGCTTAGGCGTATCGTCAGAGAACCAACCTTCAACTTCGCCATCGATAGAGATACCGTTGTCATCCCAGAAAGCAACCAGCTTACCAAGACCAAGCGTACCTGCTAGAGAACATGCTTCGTGAGAAATACCTTCCATCAGACAGCCATCACCCATGAATGCATAAGTGTAGTGGTCTACGATGTCGTGGCCTTCTTTGTTGAACTGTGCTGCAAGCGCTTTCTCTGCCATCGCCATACCAACAGCGTTAGTGATGCCTTGACCTAGAGGACCAGTCGTTGTTTCGATGCCTGGTGCGTAGCCGTACTCTGGGTGACCTGGAGTCTTAGAATGCAGTTGACGGAAGTTTTTAAGATCTTCAATTGAAAGCTCGTAACCTGCTAGGTGAAGCAGAGAGTAAATCAGCATTGAGCCGTGGCCGTTAGACAGGATAAAACGGTCGCGGTCAGCCCACTCTGGGTTTGCTGGGTTATGGTTTAGGTGAGAGCGCCAAAGTACTTCAGCGATGTCTGCCATACCCATAGGTGCGCCTGGGTGACCAGAGTTTGCTTGTTGTACGCCGTCCATGCTTAGAGCACGAATAGCGTTAGCTAGATGCTTTCTGTTTTGAGGAGATTGATTCATAAGAACTTCCGAATAAAAATTAAGAAAAACAAAATTGATAAAAGTAGGGGAACTGAACGTTCCCCTATTTGAATTTGGTGAGAGTGATTACAGCTTAGCTGCGATCATGTCTTCTAGTTTGCCTTGGTCAACGGCGAAGTTGCGGATGCCTTCAGCCAGTTTCTCAACAGCCATTGCATCTTGGTTGTGGTCCCATAGGAACTCAGCGTGAGTCATCGCTGCTGGACGCTCTTTAGTACCGTTAGAGTCGATAAGTTTCTCAACTACTTCGCCTTCTGCTGCTTCTAGGTCTGCTAGAAGTTGAGGAGCGATAGTTAGACGGTCACAACCAGCAAGTTCAAGGATCTCGCCGATGTTACGGAAGCTTGCGCCCATAACAACAGTTTTGTAACCGTGGTCTTTGTAGTAGTTGTAGATATCTGAAACTGAGATTACACCTGGATCTTCTGAAGCTTCGAAATCACGACCTTCTTTCGCTTTGTACCAGTCCATGATGCGACCTACGAAAGGAGAGATTAGGAATACGCCAGCTTCAGCACAAGCACGAGCTTGAGCGAAAGAGAATAGAAGCGTTAGGTTACAGTTGATGCCTTCTTTCTCTAGGATTTCAGCAGCGCGGATGCCTTCCCAAGTAGAAGCCAGTTTGATAAGGATGCGGTCGTTAGTGATGCCAGCGTCGTTGTACATTTTGATAAGTTGACGAGCTTTAGCAACGCTGCCTTCCATGTCGTAAGAAAGACGAGCATCGACTTCAGTAGAGATACGGCCAGGTACAACTTTTAGGATTTCTTTACCGATGTTCACGTTAAGCATGTCGCAAGTATCTTGAACTTGCTGTGCTTTATCACCGCTTTGCGCTTTTGCGTATTCGATAGAAGCATCGATTAGAGGAGCGTACTCAGCAATTTGAGCAGCTTTAAGAATTAGAGATGGGTTAGTTGTTGCATCTTCAGGAGTGTACTTGCTGATAGCTTCGATATCGCCAGTGTCAGCTACAACAGTTGTTAGTTTACGAAGTTGCTCTAATTTATTGCTCATTTTGATCATCCTATGTATCGCATAACACCTCATTAATGGGAGAGGTGTGGGCATTTGCAAGCTAACTAATGAAGTTCTCAATGGTTGTACCAGTGAGCCAAACTTACATTAATTTAAATTTTTCTCCGAACGAACATTTGCACAGAACATTTGATCGCTCGATGAGTAAATGATGTAGCCATATTTATCCGATCTAACCCCAAAGTCAACGGTAAATAGTACTGTATGGTGACTTCAGTCAAATATATTTCGCTCTAGTAATCATGGGCTATGCAAGCAAACGTTTAACGAGCAAAGTGAGGTGAATTAATCAACAACAAAACCATGGTTATGACTATGAGCAAATGTACCTTGCTGTTACATATGTTCGGGGTGTAAACTTGTGTATCACTTGCTTAAGCATCGAACATTTGTTCTTCAAGCAGGTAAAATAATTGTTAAATATTGGTTGAGTGGTATATGAGTAAGAATATCCAAGATGTTTCCGAAGAAAACACTGATCTCCTCACTGAAGTCGCGGTTGCTTATTATCAAGATGGTGCCACGCAAGAAGAGATATCTAAAAAGTACTCTATCTCCCGTGCAAAGGTTGGTCGAATGCTCAAGCAAGCCCGAGATGAGGGCATTGTTGAGATCACCGTGAAATATCACCCCGTCTTTAGTGCGAAGATCGAGCAACGTTTGATCGAACGATTTGGTGTAAAGCGTGCGCTTGTGGCACTAGACCAACCAAATGAAGAGAAGCAGCGATTACAGGTTGCTGGTTTAGTGTCTAACTACCTTACCAGTACACTGAAAAACGGCATGGTAGTGACAGTAGGACAAGGGCGAAACGTATCGTCTGTTGCTCATCACACTGGCGTCATTACGCCACGAGACTGCAAATTCGTGTGTGGTATCGGCGGTATTCACCCAAGAGGCGGTATGTTTAATGCCGACCATATATGCAGGCAGCTAGCCAAAAAGTACGGTGGATCTTCTGAAACCTTATACGCGCCGGCTTATGCCGAGAATAAAGCGCAAAAAACCGCATTTATGGAAAACAGCACCGTTAAGCAGACACTCGATCTCGCTCGAAAAGCCGATGTTGCATTAGTCGGTATCGGTGATATGAGTGAAAACAGCTATATGGTCGACTTAGGTTGGTTTACCGCAGGTGAGGTCGTTCAATCTCGTTTATTGCAAGGAGTCGTCGGTGACTTTGCGGGTTATGACTTTTTCGATGTTCACGGTAAAACAGCAAACACAGTAATGAGTGACCGTGTGATTGGTTTGGCCTTGGAAGAATTCCGCCCAATTGCAGAAGTCATTGCCATTGCAGCCGAGAACAGTAAACCACTCGCTTTGTTAGGTGCACTAAGAACCGGTGTGGTCGATGTGATAGCGACCAGCGTAAGTAATGCTTTGACGGTACTTAACTTGGACGAACAACTTAGCGTGAATAAACCAAACGGCAGTGAATAGTAAGATATTTATGCTTCGTTGAATTCACTATTTGAGTAATCATGGAAATTCCCCCTAATGAAACCAGTGCAATAAGGGGGATAACTATTAGACATGACTCGAATAGTGAATTTGTTCAGCGGTTGAAAGAATTATCACTCTTTAATGTTAAGCCACACTAAAGGAGATAATTATGAAACTGTCATTTATCACACACGCTATTTCTAGCAACAGTGACCAATCAAGTTCTATCTTTAAATCTATTTCTATCTTTGGGCTTAGCTCAATAGCCACGGCTTGTATGCTCACACCTACAGTACATGCCGATGATAAAGTCGTCGCAGGGTATTTTGCGGATTGGCAATATCTGAATAAAGACAACCCTTATACCGTTGACGACATACCTGCAGACAAGCTCTCACATATTATTTACGCCTTCTTGAGCATGTGTGGTCCTCATAGCGGTGCTGGTGAGCCCGTCCAAAAACAAATTCAGCAGCAATGTGCAGACAAACAACCATATACCGCGATTATTGTGGATAAAGAAGCTGCGTTAGAAGTCGATTTCGGAGACGTGGGTGTTGATGTCGCCTATAAAGGTCACTTTGCCCAGTTAGCTCAACTGAAGGCCGACAATCAAAATATCAAAATTTTGCCCTCATTTGGAGGGTGGACAATGTCTGAACCTTTCCATGCGATGGCGAAAGATCCTCAAGCCATTGCGCACTTTTCAAAAACTGCTGTTGAATTGATCCAAAAATACGACTTCTTTGATGGTATTGATCTTGATTGGGAATACCCAGGAGGCGGCGGCTTAACCACTTCGCCTTGGAACCCAGAGACGAAACTAACGGATGAGCAAAAAGCGCTAGAGCGTGAAGCTTTTACTCTTTTAGTAAAAACAATCAGAAGTGATTTGGACGCTCTATCAAAGACGACTCAAAGAGATTACGAGCTTTCAACGGCTGTCGGTGTTGGTGCTAAGGCAGCTCAAATTGACTGGAACGCAGCTAGCCCATATCTGACGAACATGTTTGCGATGACGTATGACTTCCTCGGAGGCTGGGGAACTCAAACAGGTCACACAACAAACTTACATGCCACCGAGCGTAGTTGGTGGGGAATGGGAGCTGATGTCTTCATTAATCAGATGATAGAGCAAGGTATTCCTAGCGAGAAGCTCGTGATCGGGGCGGCTTTTTATGGTCGAGGTTGGCAAGGGACAAAAGACTTTGCTGGAGAGCTGCCTAAAGGTGACCTAGTTTCTGAACAAGGGGCGCAGTTTGGTACCGGTGAAAACGGTTACTTCATGTTTTGGGATCTTATGAATAACTACAGCAGTAAACAAGGTTATGAGTATAAGTATGATGAGCAAGCTCAAGCACCTTATTTGTGGAACCCAGATAAAAAAGTATTCATATCTTTTGAAGATCAGCGTTCTATTAAAGCAAAGGCAGAATGGGCGAAGAAATCAGACCTAGGCGGCATTTTTACTTGGGAATTATCAGGAGATCCTTCCGGGCAGTTGATCGATGTTATGCATAGTGAAATGAATAAAAAGTGAAATGAATAAATAACTGAACAGAAAATACCTAGAAAATAAGGTAGGTGTTTATCTGCCTACCTTATTTAGCTCGTCTATTTAACTCGCGTTCTTAAACAGAACATTCCGCGTGCTCGGTCACTTTCTTGTTTAGGTGAGTAGCCAGCTCATCATAAGGAATAGGGCGAGAGAAGTAATAGCCTTGCATTAAGTCACATCCACATGCCTTTAGAATTGCGAAGTGTTCGTTTGATTCTACGCCTTCTGCTAATACCACCATGCCGAAGTTCTTACCGATTGCGATGATGTTTTGCACCATGGTGAGTGACTGCTGATCGACAGCAATGTTCTCAATAAAGCTCTTATCGATTTTAAGTTCATCGATAGGCAGTGCTTTCAACATACTTAGTGATGAATAACCTGTCCCGAAATCATCTAAAGAGATCTTTATATTCTTCTCTTTGAGGGCTTCAAAAGTCGGTTTCACCAAAGTCACATCTTCAATGAACAAGCTCTCGGTAATTTCTAGCGTTAAACAGCTAGGAGAGAGTTGATACTTTTCTAGTGTCGCGAACAAGTGCTCAGAGAAGGATTGATGAGAAAACTGACGCACTGATATGTTGATCGACAGCCCGATCTTTTGTTCTGTTGTTCGGTGCAAGTGGGCGATCTGCATAATGCTGGACTCAATAATAAAAGTCCCCAGTTTTTGCATTAAACCCGTGTTCTCTGCTATCGGTATAAAGACATCTGGCGGAACAAAACCCAATTCCTCATCAATCCAGCGCACGAGTGCTTCTACACCATGAATACTTTCATTTGCACGAACCAGCGGTTGGAAAACCATGAACAGCGTTTGTTTCTCGATAGCGATGCGTAGCCTTTGTTCTACTTTCATTTTGTAGAGATGAGCATCTTGCATTTCCGTTGTGAAAATACTGTACGAGTTTTGCTGCTGTTTCGCTTTGTACATTGAAATATCGGCAGAACGTAACAGGCTATCCAGATCTTTTCCGTGTTCTGGGAAACGCGCTACGCCGATGCTGCAACCTAACAAAAACTGAGCGCTTTCAACTTCATAAGGTTGAGAAAGCACTTCAATAATGCGCTTGGCGAGTCGTTTAATTTCAGCTTCATTCGACAAGGGCGTCAAGAACAAAAACTCATCACTGGATTCACGTACCAATAGGCTGAGGCGAGATCGGAACCTCATCAAACGCAAAGCGATCTGTTTGAGAACCTTATCTCCAAAGTCATGCCCGTGGGTGTCATTGACGCATTTAAAGTTATCGATATCGATAAACAACAGCGAAAACGGCTCTGACTCATCGTCAATCCATTTACCAATGTTTCTACGCATGTACAAACGGTTTGGCAGAGAGGTTAAAGGGTCATGGTTCGCCTGATAAATGAGTTGGCTACGAGTCCGTTGTTCATTCTTGGCAATCGACTTAACCAAAAAGTAGAAACCAAACTGAAGAAAAATAAAGGCAACGAAAAGAATGCTGAACTCTTGTATGAATATACTATCGACGTGAGTTAGATCCGTACGTCCTACCACCCATAATTTGTAGTTTGGGATGTATTTCGCGCTCATCAAAGAGTGGTACTCTTCATCGTCGACGACAAAAGAATAGGTTTCTTGCCCATTCATCGCTTCTTGTACGCTAATTCCGAAGTGGTCGGTAAAGATACTTGCAATACGCTGTATGACATCTTTGCCGACTGGAGAGGAATAGGCACTCTCAGATTCAATATCACTTGAATAAAACTGGCGATAGCTGTCTTTTCTGATCAGGCTTAGTGTATTGAAACTTCCGGCGTGAGCATTATTTTCAAATACGATCGTTGCGTCTAATCGTAGCCCTGCGGTCATTACTGCATCGGTTTTCTTGCCATCGATTGAAATGGATTTTCTCAGCGGGATGACTAAGCTATTCAACGAATCTTGAAAATAGGTACGGCCAAGCACCATGCTACTGCTTGATAGGGCGTCTAGGAAGGAGCCTCTGGTTGGCGCGTATTGCAGCAAGTTCCTTTGATTCGCAAGTTCGAGATTTGAGCTAATCGAGAGGTAATCACCGTCGGTGTTCAACAAGCCAAACGCTGCTATCGCAGGGTGGGTCTCAAGTAGCTTGTCTAATATTGGCCTAATCTGGATAGATGCAGTACGTGTGAAATCAGACTGTTGAGCCAGTTGATGGCCAACCACTTCTAACAAGGCTTCTTGACTGGTCAGCAGCGAGTTGACGGAGCTAGAAAAAAGCTCAACCTGAATGTGTTGCTGCTCTATGAAGTCGTCTCTGTTTGCTTTCCAGTTTGTTATTCCCAACGCGGCGAAAAGTATCAGGGTCAGTAGTACGACAAACGCGTACAGCGACCAGATATTTTGCTTAAATAGAGCCATGAGATGCCTTTGTTGGTTACTACTTTTAACAGACTGCAAGTGACAAACTATTGGGTTGTCAGCGCGATTCATGCAACGAAAAATACAAACATCAATGATGAAAGTATTAATGGTTAAATAGTGTAACGACTACGAGCAGAGATTCTTGAGTGAAAAATTAGTATTCATAACGTCGATAACGATTAGTTTATGATTAATCACGAATTATGGTTAGCAAGTTGATGTGGGTTACAAATCAAACGGCGTGAATCGAGTCTTGGTCTCAAATGAACATAGCGTTAACTGCGACATAGAGGCTTACTTCATGAGACGTGGGGCCATCATTATCAGTAAGCTCTTTATGCATGCGCAGTATATTCTAATAGTTGCATTGAGCGAAGTTGAATTACTTTTTAGTCACGGCGATAGGGAGTTTGTCGTTAGCACCCCATTCCGTCCATGAACCATCGTAAACACCCATTTCACCGTTATAGCCAGCGAGTTTAGCGGCTAATAATATGATGCAAGCTGTTACGCCAGAGCCACAGCTAAAGAACATAGGTTGAGAAGGCGTTAATTCTAGCGTTGAAAAGATATCAATAAGCTCTTCTTGGGACTTTAACTTGCCGTTTTTGAGTACTTGGGCAAATGGTAGGCAAATAGAATTCGGTATATGGCCACTACGCAAGCCTTCACGTGGTTCAGGAACTTCTGAATCGAAACGAGCTTGAGAACGAGCATCTACAATGTTTGCACTCTTGTCAGTTGAGTAACCTTCAATCTGCTGAGCACTGACAAAGTAGTTGTCTTGAATATGGCCTTCAAAATTGCCCGCTTTTACTTCGGTGCGATAGTCAGTCTCGGTCGCGTAACCGGCTTCGATCCAAGCTGGCAAACCGCCATCTAAGATGAATACGTCGTTGTGTCCCATTGCCATAAACATCCACCACGCACGAGGAGAAGCGAAGGTTCCGGAGTTATCGTAAACCACAATCGTACTGTCTTGATTGATGCCAATTTCTTTTGCGCGAGTGTTGAAGTGTTTTTCGCTCGGAAACATGTGAGGAAGCAGAGTGTGCTTGTTACAAAAGTCTTTGTCGTAGTCAAAACGAATAGCACCAGGAATCATTTGTCCTTTGATCTTTTCTGACTCGCTTGGAATTTGAAACTCGATGCTGGCGTCGAGGATGATGATATTGTCTTCTGCTAGCAAACGTTGTTGAAGTTGTTGTGGTGAGATGAGTGGCTGATTCATTATTGTTATATCCATTCTTGTTGTTTTAGCGATTCTTACTGTTTTAGCGAATACAGTGGTAGAGCGATTACTGTTGCTTTTGCGAATACAGTTGCTTTACGAATACCGTTGTTGCATCGATGGCTACTGTGCAGCTCGACAGTGGATGAACTGATAACTGCTTTGTCCGGTTATTTGATTGTTTAATGTATCAAGCGCGACCACAGAATCAATAGGGCAGTCTGTGGTAGGAGCAATAGAGAGCCGAAATACGTCATTATCTTTTGTCTGAACCGTCAGATAACGCCTGTGCCCATCTAAGGATTGAGTAAGCGTGTTCGAAATTACTTTGGCTTGAATACGTTGCCCCGTCTCTGATGTTAGCGGGAAATAGGCAAGGGCAACTAACACGCCTACGCCACACATTAAGATAAATAGACCTATTTTTAACTGTTTCATGAGAGTAAGTCTTTGAAGGTTATGTTGAAAATATAAGTGAGGTTGGTGGTAAAGTGAATGCTACTCGCTAAGAAAGCTGAATTAACTGCTCTTCGACGAAAATAAAAAAGTGAGCATTTCTGCTCACTTCCTACTTACAAACAATCCATTTTGACTCTGTTTCGTCAGAGATCTCGCTAACGACAAGTTACCTGCTGTTAAACAATTTACTGCCAGACAATCTGAGAGTCGCCGCTAGAAACCACTTGTTGTAATGGAGGTTGACCATCGTAAAACCAAATCTCTATCAAGAGTGCGTCATGGTTTACTGGTGCTGCAAAGTTGGAGGCGAACACACCGTTATCTAGTGGGCCCGCAATGACCTTGCTGGAGTAATCCGGCTTCAAGGTTGAGTCATCTCTTGTACTAAAGCGGCTATAAACGGTCACAAAAGAACGGTCTGTCGAAATGCTGCTGATGTCAATGTTGAGATCAAACTGTTCAACAGAGTTGTAGTCAAATCCATCAGGTACCACCAAATCACTCATCGTATAGCTCTGCGCTGCTACCGCACTTGTCGCGGGAGACGGCGAAGGCGTTGCTGTTACCGGATTCGACGGAGTTGCAGGTGTCGAGGGTGTAGATGGTGATGCCGTAGATGTACTTCCGCCCCCACCGCCGCCGCCTCCACAGCCGGCTAATACTAATGGCGCTGCAGCTAAAATAACGGCTAGTGACTTCTTGATGTTCCAAGTGCTTTGTACAGACATACGTTTTTCCTCAAAGAGATTGCGACTTGAATCAACGCAATGATTGTCTCGATATTGTTTAGTGTGAATAGTCATAACGTCTCTCCTTATGGTTCGTAACGTTGGTTGTCTGCAGGTGATTGGTACCATGTTTGGTTCGTTTCACCGCCGGATTCTGCGTATTCTTTAAACCCTGGGTAAGCGGTAACAATATCGACGTACTCTAAAGGCCACTCCCATTCGTCATCCGAAGTCACTATTAGTGCCCAAGGGTGGTTTTCTACTGTTTTGAAGTATTTACCTGTTGATGGATTACTGTCATCGACGCCTAAACCAGCTTCAAAGAGGTTAGTGGTATCAAATGCTTCGGTTGGAGCTTGGTCTGGCAAGTGAACCTCCCAGCTGCGTCCTGGATGTAGAGGTAGGTTTTCACCATGATAATACCCAGGCGTTGCGAAGATGAACGGGTCGTAAGGCATATCGGTCCAGCTGCCAGTACTCACACCGTCACCGGCTAAAGTAATACCAATTTGGAACGAGAACTGCTCATCTTCTTTACATCCATTACTGGTGCGGTAGAAGGTACAGCCAGTGCTGATTTTTTCTGTCAGGTCATTGGCGATAACAAAGATTGCTTCGCTACGTCCATCTTCTAGGTCAAGGTCAGTGAATACGCCGTTGTGTTTCATGTAAGAGCTACCACTACTCACCAAGCTCGGGTCGAGGTTAGGAAGTCGAACAGCAAAACCATTTCTGTACGATGCCCCGACAGCAGCTAGGCGGCCGTCGATAGTTGATTTAACGACTTTTCCATCTTTAAGGATTTCAGTAATACGATACATAAGAACAGCATCGTTCATGTCGTAGTCGGCTTTATAAGGCCAGTTATCTTCGTACGCGAGCGTTGCGTAGCCAGAAGCACTTGGGAAGTAACGAGCGGTGGCGCCATCGTTAAGGACATCGACTTGAATATCGACCACCTCACCAGAGGTTGAACCGCCAAAGTAACTTAGGTTGGTTTGTTGGCTGAATCTAAATCTAGCCCACGTAGTACCGGTTAGTGCGTTGATGTCGACATTTAGGAATAGATCGTTTTCACCAGCATCGAGCGCGTAATCTGTAAACACTTGCTCGTTGGCGCCATCGAAGCTGCCATCTTGGTTCCAGTCTATCCAAGCTGAAAGGTAACCGGTTGTTGAAGCTTCAATTACTACTTTTGAATCAAGCCCTGCTTCAAGTGCGGTAACAAAACCGATACCACCGTTTGCCCATTCATCATCCACCCCGACAGTTTCATCTGATTGAGGTGTGACATAACCATCTAAATCCGCATCTGGAGGAGTTGTACCTAACCATGTGATGCCATCGAGTTCATGTCGAGGGCCATTGCTCGCCAGTAACGTTAGGTAGCTGTCTGGAGCATCACCGAAGTCGATGTTTGAGTCTTCATCAACAACAGGTGCATTAGCACAACGAGCACCATCGTTTTGACCAGAAGCTGGGCCATTCGAAACAAATTCAACGGCTGGAACAATACCTGCCGCGATATTGGCAGCGTTGTCTGGAGACAGATTGATACGGTAAATTTTACCGTCTTGGTTTCGAGATACGTAGTAGTAGCCGTTGACATCAAAATAGCCAGCACCGAACGTACCTAACTCGCCGGTGTCTCCGATGTAGGTTTCGGCACCAGTTGTAGGGTTGAAGCTGTACAAGCCACCCGAGTTATTGTCGATACCATATAAAGAGCCATCACTTGGATGGAAAGCAAAATCAGTCAGTTTTACAGTTGCAGGGCTGCCTGCGATTTTGTTGACCGTGACGGTCGCATTCGGATCAGAGTCTAAAGGAGAGAGGTCAACAGTAAATAGTCCCTTACCTGTACGATACAAGTAGTAAACATGGTCATAGACGTCGCCGACATAGAAAGTGTGATCGGTTGGTAAGCCACTGGTATTGATAACTTCTGCTTGGAAGTCTTGACCAAGACGCACTAAACGTTTGTTGGTGGTGTCATAGCCATAAATATATCTGTCTTGAAAGTCGAAACCGACACCATTGATATTGGCATTCATACCCGTATCGTCTTCTAACAGTGTGGTTGAACCTGTTACTAGGTTTACACCCCAAACTTCAACGGGTTTCGACTGAAAGAGGTATGCTTGACTAGGGCAGGTATCGAATGGCGCTGCGTTGGCGACTAGAGGGGCACTTAATAGCAAACTTAACGTTGTAATTCTCATATCTACATCCTTGTGATGGAAGGTCTAGATATTCAATCAAGTTACGTGCCAGTTTTAAGTGTTTGATTTAATGGGTTTTTATTATTTATCGAGTTCAGTTTCCAATTTGAGTGTCAATATGAAAGTGTGCCATCCAAATAGCCAAAGGCCTTTATATTTCTATTTGATTAGAGCTAAGGATACAAGAGCTTAGGCGGTAATTACGAGTGATTGTCTAATAGGCTCTGTATGTATTCACTCGTGAATGGAACAATATCTGAGACCACTTTGGATGCTAAAATGCTTTCAGCGTTAGCTTTTATTCTGACATATCGAAAATGCTTGCCATAAACCTTTACTCCTCCAAACGGTAAACTCTTTCCTTTGTTAATCAATTCACAATCTGAGTTTGATTCATAAAGGGAATACCCCAGGGCAAGATCATGAAAAACCCATATGGAATAAGGGGTAGCGTGAAATGATGTTTCCACTAATTTGTACACTGAAGTCACAACAAATTCAATACATTCAAGATCGATTTGATGATCAGATTTA
>NZ_JBFSUV010000055.1:0-35519 GCF_041467515.1 Vibrio sp. 10N.247.311.12 | reverse complement strand
AGCCAAACCGTGATTTAGACCACGAGAGTGGCGATATCGTTAAATCTCTCGTCTTTACGTCAAGCGATGGCGATATCGATGTTGAAACGGCCACTGTCACACTGACGATTATTGATGGTGATATCCCACCGATTGAATCGGTGCCAAGCATCGCGCTTGCTGAAACAGATTTAGCAGATGGCTCTTCTCCAATCGTTGGTGCTGTGAGCCAAACAGAAACCATCACTTTCACTAATCAAAGTGATGACGTTGAGAAATTCCGTTTAGAGCCAAATGAGTTTAATACTAACAATGCGCTCAAGTCCGATGGCTTGATCATTGAGATTCGAGAAGAGCCAACAGGTTCAGGTAATTACATTGGTTTCACGACTGATATTTCGAATGTCGAAACCACGGTATTTACACTCGATTTCAGCAGTACCACTTTGGGTGAGTATACCTTCACGCTTCTGGAAGCGATTGACCACACACCGATTCAAGGCAATAACGACTTCACGTTCGAACTACCAGTTTACGCGGTTGATACCGACGGTGATGACTCGTTAATGTCACCGCTATCGGTAACGATTACTGATGATGTTCAAGTGATGGTGAGTGGTTCGCTTAGTATCGAAGAGCCTACTGTTGCCGACTTGTCTGCAGGTACGCCAGCGACATCCGTTTTCGATGTATTAACATCCGCAAGTGCCGATGGCGCGAGTGTGACTCAATTTACCTATGACGGCACCGCTTACTCTCTAGACCCGAATGATGCGACCGAGCAAGAGTTTACTTTCACGGAAGGCTCACTGTTTATTACGACTCAAGGGGAAGTGCGCTTTGAGCCGAACCGCGATTTAGACCACTCGGCTGGCGATATCGTTAAGAGCATCGTGGTGACGTCAAGTGATGGCGATGATGACGTTCTTACCTCGACAGTGACGCTTACGATTACGGACGGCGATGTCCCAACCATAGATGTCATTCCACCAATCTCACTATCTGAAACGAATCTAGCCGATGGCTCTGATCCATCTAACTCTGCGGTCAGCGACACCAAAGTCATTCAGTTTACTCATGAGAGTGACGATGTTGAGTCGTTCCGTATCGAGCCAACAGAGTTCAATACTCTAGGTACGTTAACGTCAAACAACTTGGCGGTTCAGCTAAAAGAAGATCCTAACAGTGCTGGCGATTACATCGGTTTTGTTAAAGACGCGTCGGATGTTGAAGCTAACGTCTTTACTATTAGCTTCTCGGATACCAATTTAGGTCAATACACCTTTACGTTACTTGAAGCGCTTGACCACGAAGATGGTCTGGTGAATAACAGTTTGAGCTTTGACCTGCCTGTTTATGCAGTAGACAGCGATGGCGATGATTCTTTGGTTTCTCAGTTAAATGTAACCATCGGTGATGATGTTCAAATCATGCAGGATGGTACGTTAGATATCACTGAGCCAAATCTTGCAGACGGCACAATCACAACCAGTACCATTGATGTGATGCCAGAGCAGAGTGCTGATGGCGCGACTATTACTGAGTTTACTTACGATGGTGGGACTCCACTGACGCTTGACCAAGCTGATACCGGTGAGCAAGAGTTTATCTTCACTGAAGGCTCTCTGTTTATCACACTTGAAGGTGAAGTACGCTTCGAACCAAACCGCAATCTAGACCACACGGTTAGCGAAGATATCGTCAAATCGATTGTCGTGACCTCAAGCGATGGCGATGTGGACGTTGAAACCGCGACGGTTGTTCTGACCATTACCGACGGCGATATCCCAACCATCGAGTCCGTACCAAGCGTTATTCTGTCTGAAACACAGCTTGCCGATGGCTCGACACCAAGCGGCAGTGCGGTGAGCCAAACCGAGACTATCTCGTTTACCAACCAAAGTGATGATGTTGAGAAGTTCCGAATCGAACCAACTGAGTTCAATGTGGGTGGTGCGTTAACGTCGAACAACATTGCGGTTGAGCTTAAAGAAGACCCAGCAGACTCAGGCATCTATGTCGGGTTTATTGATGACGGTGGAACGGACGTTCCTGTCTTCAGCTTAAGCTTCTCAGGTACCACGTTGGGTGAATACACCTTCACGTTGCTTGAGGCGTTAGACCATGCCGATGGCTTAGATAGTAACGAACTGACCTTCGACTTACCAGTTTATGCGGTGGACTCAGATGGTGATGATTCATTAATGACTCCGTTGTCGGTGACCATTGGTGATGACGCCCAAATCATGGCGAACGGTGCGCTGGATATTACCGAGCCGAATTTAGCTGACGGTACGGTGACGACCAATACGATTGATGTAATGACGGCGCAAAGTGCCGATGGCGCAGTGATTACCCAGTTCACTTATGACGGTGGTACCGCTCAAACTCTAGATCCAACAATCACGGGCGAGCAGAAATTTACGTTCACTGAGGGTGATGTGTTCGTCACCATTGAAGGTAATGTGCGTTTTGAGCCAAACCGTGATTTAGACCACGAGAGTGGCGATATCGTTAAATCTCTCGTCTTCACGTCAAGCGATGGCGATGTGGATGTTGAAACGGCCACTGTCACACTGACGATTATTGATGGTGATATCCCAACCATTGAATCGGTACCAAGCATCGCGCTTGCTGAAGCAGATTTAGCGGATGGCTCGTCACCAATCATGGGGGCAGTGAGTCAAACAGAAACCATCTCGTTCACTAATCAAAGCGACGATGTTGAGAAATTCCGCTTAGAGCCAACCGAATTTAATACAGATAACTCACTCAAATCAGATGGCTTGATCATTGAAATTCGTGAAGAGCCAACGGGCTCGGGTAGCTATATTGGTTTTACAACAAGTATCTTGAATGTCGAAACTACAGTGTTCACTGTAGACTTCAGTAGTACTACCTTGGGTGAATACACCTTCACACTTTTGGAAGCTATCGATCACAGACCAATCCAAGGTAACAACGATCTGACGTTCAGCTTGCCGGTCTATGCCGTTGATACCGATGGCGATGACTCTCTCATGTCACCACTATCGGTGACGATTACCGATGATATTCAAGCCTTAGTCGTTGGCTCATTGACAGCGAAAGAGCCATCAACAGGTGTTGAAACATCCAATACTGTTGACCTTATGCCGGACAGCAGTGCGGACGGAGGGACATTAACGAGCTTCAGCTATGATGGGGAGGCTTTACAAACTCTTAATCAAGACATCGCAAGCGAACAGTCGTTCACTTATGACGAGGGTACGCTATACGTCACTATAGACGGAAACATGCGATTTGAACCTGTGTCAGACCTCGATCATTCTGGTGGCGAAATCGTCAAAACTATCTCGGTTAATTCAGTCGATGGAGATGGGGATATTGTCAGCACCTCTGTGTCGCTGAGGATAGAAGATGGCGATGAACCAGTGATTGGTCTTATTCCTGATGTTGCTCTGAATGAAGCAAGCTTAGCTGATGGTTCTGCCTCTACAGGGACAGCTGTCAGTGAAACCAAAGTCATTACGTTTACTGATGGTAGCGATGATGTGACGCACTTTAGGGTCGATAGCACGAACTTCAATTCGTCAGGTGCATTGAAGTCGAACGGCCTGACAGTGGAAATTAAAGAGCAACCTACTGATTCGGGGAACTATGTTGGCTTTATTATCGGCGCTTCAAATGTTGAAACGAACGTGTTCACACTTGAATTTTCGAACAGCAATCTTGGTCAATATACATTTACGCTTTTAGAGGCTTTAGATCACGCTGATGGTAACCTTTCTAATACCTTAGATTTCGATATCCCTGTGATAGCGGTTGATGCCGACAACACCGATTCAGCATCGTCCTCTTTGAACGTCACCATTACCGACGACTTACAGCAAACGCAAGATCGTACTTTAAGTATTGTTGAACCTGTGACGACTTCAGGAGCAGGTGGTCCGCCAACTACAAGTATTGTCGATGTTATGCCTACAGAAAGTGCAGATGGTGCGACCGTTACCCAGTTTATGTACGGGGCAGATGGGCCGTTTACGCTTGTTCAAACTGATTTTACAGAGCAAGAGTTCACAGTTGCTGACGGACGGTTGTTCGTTAAGTTGGATGGCTCGCTCCGTTTTGAACCAGATAGAGACCTTGACCACTCGAATGGCGATATTGTTCGAACCATTACCGTGACAACAAGCGATTTCGATAATGATGTTGAAACCGCAACGGTGACGCTTACTATCACGGATGGCGTTGATCCTGTTATCAACATTGTCCCTGACGTTTACTTATCTGAAGTGAACTTATCCGATGGTTCAATGCCGACGGCAGGGCCAGTTAGTTCAACTCATACCATCACTTACACAGAAGGGAGTGATGACCTGAGTCATTTCCGAATCGCTACGGATGAATTTAATTTTGGCGGGTTACTGAAATCAAACGGTTTAGTCGTTGAATTGAAGGAGGAACCAGCGGATTCGGGCAGCTACGTCGGATTCACCACAAACGGTTCCGGTGCAGAAACCGATGTCTTTACGATTAGTTTTGATAGTGTTAACAAGGGCCAATTTACCATTACCTTGCTGGAAGCACTCGATCACCTTAATGGTCTCAATTACAACGATTTGAATTTCCGCTTGCCAGTTTATGCTGTCGATACAGATGATTCTGAATCAACAAGACGAGATGTCGTTGTGACGATTGAAGATGACATTCAGCAAATGCAGGATGGGGTTCTTACGATCACAGAACCAAGCTCTGGCACGCCGACAACAGCAACGGTTGATGTTATGCCCTTGCCAAGCGCGGACGGCGCGACCATCACCGAGTTTACTTACGATGGTGGATTATCCATTTCGCTCGATCAGACCGTGACGGGTGAGCAAGAGTTTACCTTTACTGAAGGCTCTTTGTTCGTCACGTTAGATGGTGATGTTAGGTTCGAGCCAAATCGAAACCTTGATCATTCTGCCGGGAATATCGTTAAAAATATCGTTTTCACTTCATCGGATTTCGATAACGATATCTTCATGTCGAGTGTTCGACTGACCATCATTGATGGTGAAGGGCCCGCGCTGAATGTAGTACCCGGCGTAAACTTATCTGAAAGTAACTTAGCAGACGGATCTTCTCCTGACTCGGTGCTGATTAGTGAAACCAATACAATCACATCCATCGCTAGCAGTGACGACATTGCAAGAATTGTTGTCGACACGTCTCTATTTAACACTGGCGGATTAATCAAGTCGAATGGACTAGTGGTTGATCTAAGGGAAGAGCCAGCAAACTCTGGTGACTACTTAGCATTCACGACGGTTTCACCGGGCGTAGAGGTGCCTATCTTCACCTTAACGTTTGATAGTTCAAATCCAAGCATTTATACCTTTACACTACTAGAGCGATTAGACCATGCGCCTGGCGATGGCAACAATGATATTACTTTCGATTTATCGGTTTATGCCGAAGACACCGATGGTGATGTGTCCGCTCCTAAGCAACTTGAAGTAGTTATCGGGGATGATGTTCAAGTGATGCAATCTGGAGACTTACTAGTCACTGAGCCAACCTCGGGCACGGCGAGCAGCAATGTGTTTGAAACAATAACGGGTCCAAGTGCAGATGGTTCAACAGTTACTAAATTTACCTATGATGGTGGGGCTGAGGTTCTTCTCGATCAAAACGATATTAATGAGCAAGTATTTGTTTACCCAGAAGGGACACTGTTTATTAAACTCAATGGTGATATTCGCTTTGAGCCGAATAGAAACCTAGACCATGAAAATGGCGATATCATTAAGAACATCGTTGTTGCATCTCAAGACCAAGATCTCGATCTAGAAGACGCAACCGTTAGGTTAGTAATTAGTGATGGTGCTCCACCGACGATTGATATCATTCCACCAGTGAGCTTGAGTGAAGTGAACTTAGCCGATGGTTCTTCACCAAGTTTACCTGTGAGCCAAACAGAGCAGATAACCTTTACTGCGGGTAGTGACGACGTTAGCTATTTCCGTATTGCGACCAATGAATTTAATGTCGGCGGAGCTCTAACGTCTAATGGATTAGCGATTCAATTGAAAGAGGACCCTTCAGTTGCCGGTGGCTATATAGGATTTACTACGGAAGACTCTCTTCTTGGGCCAGAAGTTGAAATCTTTGAAATTAGCTTCTCATCGTCAGTGCTAGGCGAGTACACATTTACGCTCCTCGAAGAGATCGACCATGCGGACGTTCAAGGTAACAATGATCAACTATTTACCTTGCCTGTTTACGCGGTAGACACCGATGAAACCGATTCAGCAATGACACCACTCAGTGTCACCATTACCGATGACGTGCCTGAAATTACTGAGATAGAGGTTGGCAGCACCTTTGTTGTGGATGAAGAGGAGATTGGAACACCAACGCAAGCCTCGGGAAGTTTTGTGACGACCGAAGGAGCTGACCAAGTTGAAACTTACGAATTGAGAAATATCTCAATGTTGGAAGCGACGCTATCGTCTGGCAATGAAGGTATTAAGATCACTGAGATCACAGGTGCTGCTAACACGACCACCTACCAAGGTGCAACTGACCCTGGCGGAACGCCAATTTTCACATTAGTTCTGACTGATGATGGTGCTTACACATTTACCTTGCTTGGTCCTCTAGACCATGAGCCTAGCTCAGAGGCGAGAAATAAGCTGCTTATCTCCTTTGATGTAGTGGCTGTTGATAGTGATGGTGATGATTCCAACCAGTATCAATTACCAATTCAAGTCATTGATGATATTCCGGAAATGACGCCGCCGACGGGTGAAGTGATTGTCGATGAAGATGACTTAGCGGGTATAGGCTCTGACCAATCTGAAGATACCGTCATTAATGGTTTGTTTACCATTGATGAAGGTGCGGATGGTGTTGTGTTGTATGAGTTGGTTAACCCTGATGCAGTGCTAACAGGGCTTACGTCTAATGGTGAAGCCCTAGAGTGGCTTCCGGTTGTTGAGAGTGGTACGACATTTACCTACACAGCACAAACTGAGACAAGCAACGAGGCTGTGTTTGAAGTTGTGTTTGATACTAAGGACAACAGCTATCAGTTTGAACTGTTTAAACCGCTCACACACCCTATAGCTGACGATGAAAATAGCATACTGCTGAATTTCTCTGTCGTAGCCGAAGATTTCGATGGCGACCAGTCTAATGCAATCGCACTGGATATTACGGTCACCGATGATATTCCTCTAGTGACAACTCAGTCTATCTCTCGCCTAGAAGGGCAAAACTACAATGGCTCTTTGGTGAACATGTTTGCGAGTGCAACAGACCAAGGTGCCGACACCGCTGTGCTCACCCAAATAGAAGGGATTTCAAATAGTGATGTTGATATCGTTTTCAGGGGAGGAACGAGTGGAGCATTTAGTGGTAGTTATGACCTAAACTTAGGCAGCCAGCAGGTTCGTGTTTATGAACAAACCGATGATGGAAGTGGAGGAACAGTAGAGAGAGAGTTGGGTCGCTTGCGTATAAACTCGAACGGTGAAGTCGAATTTAGAGCCAATGGTTATCTAGATCATGACGGCGATGAGATCAACTTCTCGATCAACGTAATTGCAATCGATGCGGATTTAGATACCTCTGAAACGCCACTGAATATTACTATCGTTGATCAAGACTCAACGGCTGTGTCGCTGAAAGTGACGACAACAGAGGATATTGGTCGTGATGCATCAATTGATTATGCAGCGGGTAGTGAACCAACAGACCTAGAAAACACCTTTGATAATCAAGACGGTCTAGCTGATGCACCTGCTCAAGTCGCATTACAAGTAAACTTGTACGACCAAGATAACACGGAGGCGATCGGCCAACTGAAGATCTTCGATAATACCAACCATAGAGGTACATTCTATTACTTTGATGGTGCTGAATATGTGAAATTGTCGACAGATGTAGATGGAAACTATGTTCTAGATGGTGCAAATATCGTTCAGACTTTCATGCCTGATCCCGATGACTCAACTGATCCAAAAGATGTTATAGCTACCATCGATAATCTTTATTTTGTACCAGACCGAAACTTTAGTACCGGTAATGGTGGAGCCACAATAAATTATGAATTGGAGATCGACAACAACGGGGTACCTGACCATACGGTAAGCTCCAACTTTAGAATTGAAATTGAAGCCGTAGCAGATGAGGCTGAGTGGGATGATGCAAACAGCACTTATATTTATCTTCCTGATACAGACAGCATGGGTGCAGAGATTCCGGTGACGGAAGATGGAAATACCATAACTCTTAACCTCGAGGCTGATTCTCAAGATACTTCTCGCCCTGAAACACTCACATATCAACTTACTGTTGATGAAGGCGCTGGGAAGTTCACTCTATTGGATAGCTCAGGTAATCCGATAGGGCCTGTTGGAGGCCCATATGTTATTGATGCGGCAGATATCAATAGCACAGTCGTCGACCCGATTGATAACTTCTCGGGCACCATTAGCTTTAAAGTAGTAGCTTTGACGGAAGAAACCCGTAATCCATTCCTAGATGGCGATAATAGCGGTGCTAACAGTAAAAAGGTTGCCACCTCTGAAGAACGAATATTAGTTATTGATGTACTTCCAGACGCCGACTTAGGCACCTTAAGCGTGAATCGCAAAACCATCAATGAAGATAATATTCTCGATCCAGATACTGTTGGGGATCCTAGCAATAGAGTCGCGTTCACTCTTGATGAAGTGATTGCGATGACACCATCTGAAGATTTGGATACGTCGGAAACTCTATACGTACGCATCAATAATATCACTCAGGGGGCTGGGCTTTATTTACTTGGGACCGATACCCTTGTACCAACCGTGACAATTGAGGGTGTCGATTATCAAGAGATTCTTTACTCTGAACTTGCCAACGTAGAAGTGATACCCAAAGAGCACAGTAATGAAGACTTTAGTTTTGATGTGTTAGGTGTTGTCAAAGACAAGGCAGATCTTTCAACGGGTGAAGTAGTTGATGACATCACATTTGGTCCTAAAACAGTCAACGTTGAGGTCATTGGTGTTGCTGATGTGCCATTTGGTGGAACTAATGGTACCGATTGGGAAGAGTTTACAGATGGCGGTGTGAGTGGGGTACAAACCACAATCCAAGAGAGTCAAAGCGGTGATAACTACGCTGTTCTAGATTTCACGGTGTTGTCTGGTGAGAGAAAACCAGATGACTCGGCTGATGATCCTCTTGTCGGCGATGGTTCCGAATCGATAACTGTTATTCTATCAGGTATCCCTGAGGGCGTGGTAATCGAAGACGGTGATGGTACGGTTATTGACCTAAATTTCGTTGGGTATGAAGATGACATTAACGGAAACCCTGATTTAGATAAACCAATCTATGAAGCGAATATCACAGAGGAAGGTATTACTTCTGGTATCCGAATTCGTCCGATTGACTCGTCGACAGAAAATATTCATATCAAGGGGCAGATTGTCGTTACCGAGAACGATGGACACACCTTAACGTTTGATCAAGAAGTTCGAGTGTTGGTTGAACCTAGAATCGACACTTCTGCAACCTATAGCAACACCACAACCGGTGATGAAGACACCGCTATTAATATTGATTGGCATCCACAAGGTGATGATTACATTGATGATGACGAACATTTCACTTCAATTACCATTAATGGCATTCCAACGGATGTAGTCGCGGTGGTCAATGGTGATGTTACGGTCGATTCCAGCACGGCCGGCACCCTAGTCATTACACCGAAAGACACCTCACAGACACCGGAGCAATTTACTCAGATTGCTTTGGCGAACAACTTTATCCAAATGACACCACCAGAAAACTCAAGTGTCGACTTTACGCTGACAACCGTCGTTGAGATGGAGGAGAGAGATTTCGAGTACACCGATGATGCGATTGTTGGTGAGGGCGGCCGAGTAGTTGCTAATCCAGCAATTACAGGCACCATCACAGTACAAGTTGTGCCTGTTGTGGAACCTAAAGATCCAGATGGAGATGGAGTTGACGATAACTTTATCGTTTTCTCCAATGAAGACGGTAGTGGTGAGTTAACATCAATTACATCTGATGCTGCGGGTGTAATCAAACTCACAACCAATAGTGATAACCAAGCCGTAGATGGTGGTGGTATTGAGATCTTGGATGGTGAGTACGTTATCCGTTACAAAGAAGATGATGTCTCTCCTGTATTTCCTATCAACGAAGTCGTTAACGAAGTCGTCATTCAGTTGACTACGACGACTGACGGCACATTGCCAGACGAGGTGTTGAGTCAACTACTCGTGACTGGCGCTGTGTATGAGGGTGATGGTCGTTGGGTAGTCACAGATGAAGATGCGTTTACGATTAGTGCACCTGAGGGTTTAGATCTAACTGCTCCATACACTGATGGTGATGAAAACAATAACAGCAGTATCAAAATGAAGGTGTTTGCTCAAGTTGAAGACTTGGGAGACGAATTGAGTGACCAGAATTCTGCGATTGCTCCAAGAGAGGGTAATGTTATTTTGACCTTCCCTGAAGAGATCGTTGGTGGAGGAGAAATTGCTGCTGATATCGCTGCAACTCCGAACCAGACAATCGACGCGATTGAAGATACTCAGCTTATGCTTGGTGACGCGCTTGAAAGTATCATTAGTTTCAGTGGTGGCGATACATTTAACGACGAAATTACCATCGTTATTGATGATACCGTGTTTCTTGACCCATCGGACCTTACCCAAACACTTAACATTAGCATCGGTGGTAGTGGTGAGATTGACTTCGTTAACGGCGAATATGTGTATCAGTCCACTTTGGTACAAGGTGTAACGCCAGATTTCTCTGATTTGGTGTTGAATTTACCCGCAGATTATTCTGGGGACTTTAAATTGCCATTTACGGTGATCACCAAAGATTTGATATCGGGTGATGAGAAGGTACTTGATACCAGCGCCATCATTAAAGTCTCTGCTGTAACAGATGTAGCGCCAAGTATTTCTGTCGATATTACTGGTTCTTTGGATGACTCGTTGAACCCTGTCGATATCGATGGTCAACCGGGCGCTGAAGCTGTGGGTTATGAAGACACCTATATTGTGCTTGATTTCTCGGGTTCGGTTGCAGACCAAGTCAATGGTGTTGAAGGCGGTGATGAACGCTTCACCGATATCACTTTAACCTTAACTGACACAAGCAATGGCGAATTCTACAGTGATACTGGAACGCCATTGGGCACATCCATCTCTTTCACCGAAAGTGAAATTGAAAATGGTGCCTTGTCAGGCGTGTTGTTTAAACCGAAAGAGAACTTCCCGACTTATGATGACGTAAATGGTGCTGATATCAGTACTGTGAACGTTACTGTGACAGGTAACATTTTAGATACGGCGACCTTCAATCAAGATATTCCTGACACAACTGAGGATGCCACAATCGAATCTTTCTCAACGTCGGTTAGCTTTGACGTAGTCCCTGTGGTGGATGATATTGCGATCACTGGTCCTGGAACGAACGCAGATGTCATTGAAATAACGGGTATTGAAGACCAAGAGATTTCACTCGCTGGCTCAAGTCCAGTGTCGATTGCTTTGACGGATTTAGATGGTTCGGAAGAGTTTGTCTCTATCAAGTTTACTGATGTCCCTGATGGCTTCCAATTCAGGGTAGATAACTCCTCAGACTTCACGGTTAAGAATAATGGTGGAGGCGTGTGGAGTGTCCAATTGCCTTCAAATGTCTCGAATTCATTCGATTTGAGCGAAATATCGGTACTGCCTCCGAAAGATTTCAGCGGTACTTTTGAGTTTGGTGTTGAGGTGTTTACGCAAGAATCTTTGCTCGGTGTACCAACTAACGCAGGTACTCTGCCAAGTTTCCAAGTGCATGTACTTCCTGTAGGGGACGATATTGATACGGATCCGACTGATTCGGTAGTCGGTTTAGAAGGCGAAAATATTGATATTGAAATCAACACGACTATTCTGGATAACGCATTTTCTGCATCGGGGAGTGGGACTTATACTGAAAACTCGCCAGAAACCATCCGTGTTGTGGTCAGCAATGTTCCACAAGACGCGTCAATTTTGCATCCGGATGGAACAACACTAGGTATTTACGATTCAGCCTCTGATACATGGACGTTAGACGTAGATGCAACAGCACTCGATAAGATCGTGTTTAACTCCGGTGAGCACAATTCAGACACAGGTAATACGCTTGGTATTGATACACCGTTGTCTATTTCTGTTCGCTCAGTAGATACAGATGCGGATAACACTGAGTATTTAGGGGCGGAAACCATTTTCAGTGTCGACTTGGTG
The DNA here is from genome assembly GCF_041467515.1 of Vibrio sp. 10N.247.311.12. Classification (NCBI taxonomy): domain Bacteria; kingdom Pseudomonadati; phylum Pseudomonadota; class Gammaproteobacteria; order Vibrionales; family Vibrionaceae; genus Vibrio; species Vibrio sp. 10N.247.311.12. The sequence continues at coordinate 23,250 of NZ_JBFSUV010000055.1, read as the reverse complement.
GTTGATCCGATCAATGACCAACCAACCTTTGTCAATATTGAAAACTTAGAGACGCCGGAAGACACCTCTATTGCATTGAGTGATATGTCTGGCTTTAAGATAGAGGACCCAGACGCCGTTTATGATGATCCGAACTCGATTTACACACTAACATTATCGGTCGACCAAGGTACGTTGACTTACACCTCTTCAACGGGTGTTACCTCTACGCCAACTAGTGGCAGCGCCATTGTTCTCTCTGGAACTTTGGCCAATATAAATACTGCTCTGGATACAGGTAGTGTCAGATTCGAATTGGGTGCGGATGAGAATTACCTAAATCAGGGAGGTGTTGCGACAGTCACTGCCACTGTTGATGATGGTGGTAATAACGGTCTGATTGATGCTGGAGATCCGAATACTGCTCAAACCAATCAAACGACCTTTACCATTAAGGTAACGGAAGTGAATGATCAGCCAGTGGCAACGGACATCGACTTGGGCAACATCCTTGAAGAAGGTCAGTTGATCATCAAAGAGGGCGATTTAATTGCTGCGACGAGCGATCCGGAAAACGACACGATTACCGTGACTAATCTGGCGCTCGATGAAGGCCAAGGTCAACTACAACGCTTCGAGAACGTAGGTGGTGCTGATGATGCTACGATCACTGGCCCATACTGGGTATTTACGGCAGCTGATGAATACAACGGCAACGTTAAGTTTACCTATACCGTAGAGGATGATGGTACAACCAACGGCGCTAATGACTTCCTAACGGATACAGCGGAGATCACCGCGATTGTCGATGGAGTGAACGATACACCGGTCGTTAATGGTGACAGTGTCACTACGGTTATTGACGAGGATGCTGGTCAACTGTTGAGTGGTATCAATGTCAGTGACCCTGATTATGTAGATACATTTTCTGATGATCTGATGACCGTCACGCTGACGGTGGATTACGGTACATTGAATGTATCACTTCCAGCAGTGACGACGGTTGTTGTTAACGGCAACAACACGGGTTCAGTCATCTTAGTGGGGACATTGAGTGACCTGAATGCGTTGATTGATACGCCAACCAGTCCAAATGGTGTTTTCCTTGATGCGAGCCTGTCTCCAACCAATAGCATTGGATTAGAAGTTGTTGCCAAAGACAGCGGCAACCCTTCAGGTATTGCGATAGAGACAGCACCTGTGGTTTACAACATCGCGGTGACGCCAGTGGCGAATGCACCAACCCTGTCTATCGATAGTGCGACTAACTACGTGAGAAACATTACTGCGAGTCAGTCTGTGAGTGCGAGTGGCATTCCTTTAGTTGGGATTATCGCAGCCTTAACGGACATTACAGAAGAGCTAACGCTGCATATCAGTGATGTACCTGCTGGCGCTCAAATCACCAGTGCTGCGGGTTCTGTGACGGATCTTGGCGGTGGTGTTTGGGTAGCAACGGCAGATGCAATTGAAAGCTTGCAAGCGGTTGGGCTTTCTCAAACTCCAGGTAACTACACACTGAAAGTCGAGGCGGTTTCTGAAGAGACTGACAACAACGATACAGCAACCTCTGCATCGATTGACCTTAACTTGAACATTGTGTCTAACGCAGTTGATATTAACTTGGCTTCGGAAACCGATGATGTTCAGTTACTGGCTGGTGCTAATGCGACTGACTTAACGGGTGGTTCAGGGAATGATCGACTTGAAGGTGGCGCAGGTGACGATACGCTTGTTGGCGGTGACGGTAACGACACCCTGATTGGCGGCGGAGGCTCAGACATTCTGACTGGTGGTGATGGTATGGACTCGTTCGTATGGCTTAACATCGAAGATGGTGTTGAAGATACGATTACCGACTTTGATTTGTCGGAAGGGGACAGCATTGACTTGAGAGAAGTGTTGCCGGAGCTTAAAAATACATCTCCAGACATGACCGCGTTGCTACAACAAATAGACGCGAAAGTGGACGGGGATGATATTGAGCTTACGATCAACCCGGATGGCTTAGGTACTACGGAACAGGTGATTGTGGTTGAAGACCTTGCGCCACAGCTAACCTTAAGTAGCACCATGCCTTCGGACATTCTGGATGCATTGGTACAGCAGAATGTGATAACTCACGGTTAAAGCGAACCATTGAACCATAACGAAAGAGGCCAGCATTGCTGGCCTCTTTTTTGTTACGGTATAAATTGAAAAGAGTTACTTAAGGGAGTTGTGGATCAGGAACTCTTCTTCAACACCTTTCAATTTCATCTCATCCATAATGAAGTTCACCGTGTTCAACAAACGTTGTTCACCTTTAGGAATCAGGTAGCCGAACTGACTGTTGGTGAACGGGGTTTCGCAGCGGGCCGCTTCAAGACGTTCGTCAGTTACCTGATAGAACAGACCTTCAGGGGTTTCTGTCACCATCACATCAACTTTGCCTTCCGCTACTGCTTTTGGTACGTCGAGGTTGTTCTCGTAGCGTGTGAAGCTTGCGTTCTGCAAGTTCGCGTCGGCAAAGATCTCGTTAGTGCCGCCAATGTTCACGCCCACACGAACAGAAGAGTGGTTCACTTTCTCAATGCTGTCGTACTGTTCTGCGGTGCCTTTCGCAACCAAGAAACACTTACCAAAGGTCATGTAGCCTTGAGTTTGTTCCGCGTTTAACTGACGTTGCATTTTACGCGTAATGCCGCCCATCGCGATGTCGTACTTATCGTCGTCTAGGTCGGCCAGTAGATCTTTCCATGTGGTACGAACAATCTTCAATTCAACGCCTAATTGTTCCGCGATGTGCTGTGCAACGTCGATATCGTAGCCAGAGTAGCTTTTACCATCGAAGTAAGAGAAAGGCTTGTAGTCACCTGTGGTGCCCACACGCAGAGTACCTGATTTTTGAATGTCTTCTAGCTGGTCAGCGTGTGCGACACCAGAAAGTACCAGAGCAATGGAAGCAAGTAATAGTGATGTTTTTTTCATTGTAATTGTCTGTTGTGTTTGTGTTGTCATTCAAAGTAACAGAAACAATCAGAGAAAGAGATCAAACCATTGGAAAGGTTGGAAAAGAAGATGAAACGAGGGCAGGAGATAGGTATTTCTATGGTTTGTGAGCATTGATCGAGGTGCGTTTCATCTTCCGTTTTGATAAACCGAAGACAAACAAAAAGCCCATGTTATCGAATAACATGGGCTTCATTTTGGTTTAACTTGTTAGCTGCTTATTTAGCTATTTAGCTATTTAGCAACTGACTCGTTGTTCATCTTAGCCGGAGCTTTAGATGCGTTAACCAATAGGATACCAACGGTTAGTACCATTGAACCACATAGTAGGAACAACAAGCGTCCTGTTGGTTCGTTTGGAATCAGAGCCATTGCTAGGATACCGAAACCTGCTGTGCTGATAAGCTTACCAAGCATTGAACGCTGTTTAGTATCTAGGTTTTGTTGCTCTTCACCTTCCGCTACAAGCGGCGTGTTCCAGTTAGTGAATAGTTGGTCAACTTCTTTCTCACGCTCTGGCGATAGGCCTTTGTAGAAGCGAGAAGTCATGATGAAGTAACCACCTGTGAACACTACGTGAGCAGCTAAGCTAAGACCTACTTTCAAGTCGCTCCATTCACGGCCTGTAAGCGCTGTTTCTAGACCAAATAGGTTCTCGATGTCTTCTGCTTGCAGAGAGATACCGAAGATGTAAGAAACGAAACCACCAACCACTAGAGTAGACCAACCAGCCCAGTCAGGTGTCTTACGAATCCACATACCTAGTAGGACAGGGATAAGCATTGGGAAGCCAATCAACGCACCTACGTTCATTACGATATCGAACAAGCTTAAGTGACGCAGAGAGTTAATGAATAGACCAATCGCAATGATGAAAATACCCATCATGATAGTCGTTATCTTACTTACAATAACCAGCTCTTTCTGAGTCGCATTTTTACGAAGAATCGGGCTGTAGAAGTTCATTACAAAGATACCAGCGTTACGGTTCAAACCTGAATCCATAGAAGACATCGTTGCAGCGAACATTGCTGACATAAGAAGACCAACCATACCTGCTGGCATTACGTTTTGTACGAATGCTAGGTAAGCAGCATCACCGGCTTTGTCGCCCATTGATGTGTATTGCTCAGCGAACTCAGGCATGAATGCACTAACGTACCAAGGTGGTAGGAACCAAATTAGTGGACCAACAACCATAAGGATACATGCTAGGCCTGCCGCTTTACGTGCGTTTTCACTGTCTTTTGCACATAGGTAACGGTATGCGTTGATGCTGTTGTTCATTACACCGAACTGCTTCACGAAGATGAATACAACCCAAAGGATGAAGATGCTCATGTAGTTTAGGTTGTTACCTAACATGAAGTCGCCGTCGAAGTTAGCAACAATGTTAGTTAAGCCGCCACCGTGGAAGTAAGCTGCTACCGCACAAGTGATTGTCACGGCCATGATTACAAGCATTTGCATGAAGTCAGAAGCAACAACCGCCCAAGAGCCGCCCGTTACTGCCATCAATACTAGAACCATACCCGTTACCACAATGGTAGCTTCCATTGGGATATTGAATACCGCTGCTACAAAGATAGCTAGACCGTTTAGCCAGATACCTGCAGAGATAAGGCTATCCGGCATACCTGCCCATGTGAAGAACTGTTCAGACGTTTTACCAAAGCGCTGACGAATAGCTTCGATCGCCGTTACCACACGAAGTTGGCGGAACTTTGGAGCGAAGTACATATAGTTCATGAAGTAGCCAAAAGCATTGGCTAAGAATAGGATTACAATAACGAAACCGTCATTGAACGCGCGTCCTGCGGCACCTGTAAACGTCCATGCTGAAAACTGTGTCATGAAGGCAGTTGCACCAACCATCCACCACAACATTTTGCCGCCCCCTCTGAAGTAATCACTTGTAGAGGTGGTGAACTTACGGAACATCCAACCAATCGCGATTAAAAAGAAGAAGTAGGCGAGAACAACAAAAGTATCAATAGTCATCTTTTCAGCCTTTTAAATATCATAATTAACTGGGCTTAGATTAACGCGTTCCAAGGTTTATTTGTACTACAATATGTCTTTAGTATGATCTAGGTCGCATTGATTTTTCGGCCTCTAACACGTGGTTGTATAAGTATTTGTTTTAATTGAATTTAAATGTGAGTGTATTTTGTTTGAGATCTAAAATAAATTGAGGGTTAAATGTTTATATGTATTACAATATAAACAAAAGCGCTTACTTTGCCGTATCTATAAGATTTTAATTATAACCGTAACAAATGTGCTACAAATTGGTGTGTTGTGCGACGACATTCACGTTAATTTGGAACCCTATACTGAAAATTTTTGTATTGAGATTTCAAGTGTAGCTCATTGTTTTCACTTCGCTATTTTCTGTTTATCTGCGGCCATGAAGCCTTTCTATGCTATTTGTTTGTTTTTTGTTCCATAGAGGTGCGTATTTGGAATTTTTGTCGCTGAGTGGGCGTTAAACTCGATGACGGGACACATTTTGCGGTGCACTTTGTCTATTGTGGTCTTCAGTGCATGCCATGAGAGATGCTTGATGACGTATCGAAAAGGAACATTGCTGGGTAAGGGGCTGGATAAGAAGCTGGATAGGCGATAGGGGGCACCAGTAACGCTTCGTTAGATGCGTGCTGGAGTCGATTGAAAGCTTACATTACTTGTTATTGCCTGTCTTAGTCGCGGAGCTGGACGAGCCCATAGAGAGAAAGGCGATAAGGTGTGGGGGAAACATAATGTTGATTGAGCGTGTTTTACGGTTAGTCAGCGCAATAAACGCCAGATAACAAAAAGCCCCACCGAGGTGAGGCTTCATCACTCAATCTAAAATAGATTAAGCGTTAACGTGATCAACTGCGTCACGAACCAGCTTGCCTAGTTCTTCCCACTTACCTTCGTCGATAAGGTTAGTTGGAACCATCCAAGTACCGCCACACGCAAGTACAGAAGGGATCGATAGGTATTCATCTACATTCTTCAAGCTTACACCACCAGTAGGCATAAATTTAACAGGGTAAACCGCTGTTAGTGCTTTAAGCATGCCAGTACCGCCAGAAGGCTCAGCAGGGAAGAACTTCAACGTGCGAAGGCCCATTTCCATTGCTTGTTCCACTAGGCTTGGGTTGTTAACACCCGGTACGATTGCAACGCCTTTATCGATACAGTATTGAACAGTGCGCGGGTTGAAACCTGGGCTTACGATGAAATCAACGCCAGCTTCAATAGATGCGTCAACTTGCTCGTTAGTCAGTACAGTACCTGAACCAATTAACATGTCTGGGAATTCTTTACGCATGATGCGAATCGCTTCGATTGCACATTCTGTACGTAGCGTGATTTCTGCACATGGCATGCCGTTTTCAACAAGTGCTTTACCTAGAGGGATAGCGTCTTCAGCACGGTTGATAGCGATTACAGGAATTACTTTTAGGTTTGCTAGTTGTTCATTTAATGTCGTCATGAATTCTTTCTCACGTTAAATGTGGGCTTGCTTTCAACTAAGCAAACCCTTGATTAATAGTTAAAGTGCGTAATTATAGAGACAGATCAGGCGTCGCTTCTAGAGGAATGATAGCACCTGGATGCTGAATCACAGTCCCTGCCACAATATGACCTGCTAACGCTGCATCACGTGCATTGCCACCGCTTAAGCGCTTAGCTAGGAAGCCCGCGCTGAACGAGTCGCCAGCCGCTGTAGTATCAACAATGTTGTCTACTGGGTTTGGAGCAACGTACTGAGCGCTTTGGCTTTCAACTACTAAGCAGTCTTTAGCACCACGTTTAATGATGATCTCTTTCACACCAGATTCAGACGTACGTGCAATACACTGTTCAATGCTTTCGTCACCGTACAACTCTTGCTCGTCATCGAACGTCAGTAGAGCCGTGTCAGTGTACTTAAGCATCTTCAAGTACCAAGAAATCGCTTCTTGTTGACTTTCCCAAAGTTTTGGACGGAAGTTATTGTCGAAGAATACTTGGCCGCCTTGCGCTTTAAATTTGTCTAAGAAGTTGAATAGCTGCGTGCGTCCATTCTCTGTCAAGATAGCAAGCGTAATACCACTTAGGTAAACCGCATCAAAAGAGAATAACTTATCAAGTAGGGCAGGCGTGTCTTCCTGGTCAAACATGAACTTTGCTGCAGCATCATTACGCCAGTAGTGGAAACTGCGTTCACCAGTTTCATCGGTCTCGATGTAGTAAAGCCCTGGTTGTTTGTGATCAAGCTGAGCAATTAAGCTAGTGTCGATACCTTCCGCTTGCCACTTTTCTAACATGTCGGTACTGAATGGGTCAGTGCCTAGCGCTGTTACGTAGCTCGTGTTGATATCTTGCTCTTTTGTTAAGCGAGACAAGTAAAGTGCAGTATTTAGTGTATCGCCACCGAAACTTTGCTTAAGCCCGTCTTGTTTCTTTTGTAGCTCAACCATGCACTCGCCAATGACCGCGATGTTTAATGATTTCATATGCTTACCTTAGCAACTGAGGTTGCGCTGTTTATTATTTTAGGAAATCTTCACGCGCAGGGTTGAAGATATCAAGAAGGATGCTGTCTTGCTCTAGTGCAACTGCACCGTGCATCATGTGTTTACGAGCGAAGTAAGCGTCGCCTTCTTTAAGGACTTTCTTTTCGCCTTCAATCTCAGCTTCGAAGCTACCACGAACTACGTAACCGATTTGGTCATGGATTTCGTGAGTATGAGGGTGGCCAATCGCGCCCTTATCAAAACATAGGTGTACTGCCATTAGATCGTCAGTGTAAGCAACGATTTTACGCTTAATGCCGCCACCAAGTTCTTCCCATGGGTTTTCATCTAGGATAAAGAAAGAGTTCATTGTGTATCTCCTAATCTGTTTAAATCTTTTAAGTGTTACTTAACTTGCATCCATCATAAGGGAATGAGCCTAATTGTAATACAATATATCTAAATTTGTGTGATATTGATCAAGCGATACTTTATATAGCGTAAATAAATCAACAACTTAATAAATGGTTAATATTTACCATTAGCCAGCTACATCAATGACTTATGGCTAATTATGTGACTCTACTCATCATTTAGCGACGAATAGGTATAATTAAAGTTCATATTGTATTACTTTATATGGAGTTTGAAAATTTAATCAAAGTTTAAGCAGATAAACTCTTTATTGAGGGTGACAAAGAATATGACGACTAAACCAGTATTGTTGACTGAAGCAGAAATCGAGCAGCTTCATCTTGAAGTGGGCCGTTCTAGCTTAATGGGCAAAACCATTGCAGCGAACGCGAAAGATCTAGAAGCATTCATGCGTTTACCTATTGATGTCCCAGGTCATGGTGAAGCTGGGGGTTACGAACATAACCGCCATAAGCAAAATTACACGTACATGAATCTAGCTGGTCGCATGTTCTTGATCACTAAAGAGCAAAAGTACGCTGACTTTGTTACAGAATTACTAGAAGAGTACGCAGATAAATACCTAACGTTTGATTACCACGTACAGAAAAACACTAACCCTACAGGTCGTTTGTTCCACCAAATCCTGAACGAACACTGCTGGTTAATGTTCTCAAGCTTAGCTTACTCTTGTGTTGCTTCAACCCTGACACAAGAACAACGCGACAATATTGAGTCTCGCATTTTTGAACCAATGTTAGAAATGTTCACGGTTAAATACGCACACGACTTCGACCGAATTCACAATCACGGTATTTGGGCAGTAGCGGCTGTCGGTATTTGTGGTCTTGCTCTTGGCAAGCGTGAATACCTTGAAATGTCGGTGTACGGCATTGACCGTAACGACACTGGCGGCTTCCTAGCGCAAGTTTCTCAGCTGTTTGCACCTTCTGGCTACTACATGGAAGGTCCTTACTACCACCGTTATGCGATTCGTCCAACGTGTGTGTTCGCTGAAGTGATTCACCGTCATATGCCTGAAGTGGATATCTACAACTACAAAGGCGGCGTGATTGGTAACACAGTACAAGCGATGCTGGCGACGGCTTACCCGAACGGTGAGTTCCCGGCTCTGAATGATGCTTCTCGTACTATGGGTATTACAGACATGGGTGTTCAGGTTGCAGTAAGTGTTTACAGCAAGCATTACTCTTCTGAAAACGGCGTAGACCAAAACATTCTTGGTATGGCGAAGATTCAAGACGCAGTTTGGATGCATCCATGTGGTCTTGAGCTATCTAAAGCCTACGAAGCAGCGTCTGCTGAGAAAGAAATCGGCATGCCTTTCTGGCCAAGTGTTGAATTGAACGAAGGCCCTCAAGGTCACAACGGCGCGCAAGGCTTTATCCGTATGCAGGATAAGAAAGGCGACGTTTCTCAACTTGTTATGAACTACGGCCAACACGGCATGGGTCACGGTAACTTTGATACGCTGGGTATTTCTTTCTTCAACCGTGGTCAAGAAGTACTGCGTGAATACGGTTTCTGTCGTTGGGTGAACGTTGAGCCTAAATTCGGCGGCCGTTACCTAGACGAAAACAAATCTTACGCTCGTCAAACAATTGCACATAACGCAGTAACGATTGATGAAAAATGTCAGAACAACTTTGACGTTGAACGTGCAGATGCAGTACACGGCTTGCCACACTTCTTCAAAGTAGAAGACGAGCAAATCAATGGCATGAGCGCATTTGCTAACGATCATTACGAAGGTTTTGACATGCAACGCAGCGTGTTCATGCTAAACCTTGAAGAATTAGAATCTCCGCTACTATTAGATCTTTACCGTTTAGATTCTGAGAAAGGCGGTGAAGGTGAGCATCAGTACGACTACTCACACCAATATCAAGGTCAGATTGTTCGCACTAGCTTTGAATACCAAGCAAACAAAGAGCTGAACACGCTAGGTGAAGACTTCGGTTACCAACACCTATGGAACGTGGCAAGCGGTGAAGTGAAGGGCACAGCACTGGTAAGCTGGCTACAGAACAACACCTACTACACATGGTTAGGTGCAACGTCTAACGACAATGCTGAAGTTATCTTTACTCGCACTGGCGCGAATGACCCAAGCTTCAACCTACGCTCAGAGCCTGCTTTCATTCTACGTAGCAAGGGCGAAACAACACTGTTCGCTTCTGTTCTTGAAACGCACGGTTACTTCAACGAAGAGTTCGAGCAATCAGTCAATGCTCGCGGCGTTGTGAAAGACATCAAGGTTGTCGCGCATACAAATGTAGGTTCAGTCGTCGAAATCAGCACAGAAAAATCAAATGTGACCGTGATGATCAGCAACCAACTTGGTGCGACTGACAACACTGAACACAAGGTAGAACTGAACGGCAAAGTATACAGCTGGACAGGCTTCTACTCAGTAGAGACAACTTTAAACCCAGAATTAGCAAGCAGAGCAGAGCAGGGGAAATAATAATGAGCTATCAACCACTTTTACTTAACTTTGATGAAGCAGCAGAGCTTCGTAAAGAACTTGGCAAGGATAGCCTTTTAGGTAACGCACTGACTCGTGACATTAAACAAACTGACGCGTACATGGCAGAAGTTGGCATCGAAGTACCAGGTCACGGTGAAGGTGGCGGTTACGAGCACAACCGTCACAAGCAAAACTACATCCATATGGATCTAGCGGGTCGTTTGTTCCTGATCACAGAGGAAACAAAGTACCGTGATTACATCGTTGATATGCTAACTGCGTACGCGACGGTATACCCAACATTGGAAAGCAACGTAAGCCGTGACACTAACCCTCCGGGTAAGCTGTTCCACCAAACGTTGAACGAGAACATGTGGATGCTTTACGCTTCTTGTGCGTACAGCTGCATTTACCACACTATCTCTGAAGAGCAGAAGCGTCTTATCGAAGACGATCTTCTGAAGCAAATGATCGAAATGTTCGTTGTTACTTACGCACACGACTTCGATATCGTACACAACCACGGCTTATGGGCAGTGGCGGCGGTAGGTATCTGTGGTTACGCGATCAACGATCAAGAGTCTGTAGATAAAGCACTTTACGGCCTGAAATTGGACAAAGTAAGCGGCGGTTTCCTAGCGCAACTTGACCAACTGTTCTCGCCAGACGGCTACTACATGGAAGGTCCTTACTACCACCGTTTCTCGCTACGTCCAATCTACCTGTTTGCAGAGGCGATTGAACGTCGTCAGCCTGAAGTTGGTATCTATGAATTCAACGATTCAGTGATCAAGACAACGTCTTACTCTGTATTCAAAACGGCATTCCCAGACGGCACATTGCCTGCTCTGAACGATTCATCGAAGACGATTTCTATCAACGATGAAGGGGTTATCATGGCGACGTCTGTGTGTTACCACCGTTACGAGCAGACTGAAACTCTGCTTGGTATGGCTGATCACCAAAAAAATGTTTGGGTTCATGCTTCTGGTAAAACACTGTCTGATGCGGTTGATGCAGCAGACGACATCAAACCATTCAACTGGGGTAGCCTGTTTGTAACAGACGGGCCTGAAGGCGAAAAAGGCGGCGTAAGCATCCTTCGTCACCGTGATGTGCAAGACGACGACACAATGGCGTTGATCTGGTTTGGTCAGCACGGTTCAGACCACCAGTACCATTCTGCGCTAGACCATGGTCACTACGATGGCTTGCACCTAAGCGTATTCAACCGTGGCCACGAAGTGCTGCACGATTACGGCTTCGGTCGTTGGGTAAACGTTGAGCCTAAGTTTGGCGGTCGTTACATCCCGGAGAACAAGTCTTACTGTAAGCAGACGGTTGCTCACAACACAGTAACGGTTGATCAGAAAACGCAGAACAACTTCAACACAGCATTGGCTGAGTCTAAGTTTGGTCAGAAGCACTTCTTCGTAGCAGACGACCAGTCGCTACAAGGTATGAGCGGCACAATTTCTGAGTACTACACTGGCGTAGACATGCAACGCAGCGTGATTCTTGCTGAACTACCTGAGTTCGAAAAACCGCTAGTAATTGATGTGTACCGCATCGAAGCTGACGCTGAGCACCAGTACGACTTACCAGTTCACCACTCGGGTCAAATCATTCGCACTGACTTCGATTACAACATGGAAACAACGCTTAAGCCATTAGGTGAAGACAACGGTTACCAACATTTATGGAACGTTGCTTCAGGCAAAGTGAACGAAGAAGGTTCTCTAGTAAGCTGGCTACATGACAGCAGCTACTACAGCCTAGTAACCAGCGCGAATGCGGGCAGCGAAGTGATTTTTGCTCGCACTGGTGCTAACGATCCAGACTTCAACCTTAAGAGTGAGCCTGCGTTCATCTTACGTCAGTCTGGTCAAAACCACGTGTTTGCTTCTGTACTAGAAACGCATGGTTACTTTAACGAGTCTATCGAAGCCTCTGTAGGCGCTCGTGGTCTAGTTAAATCAGTATCTGTTGTGGGCCATAACAGTGTCGGGACTGTTGTTCGCATTCAGACTACTTCTGGTAACACTTACCACTACGGTATCTCAAACCAAGCTGAAGACACGCAGCAAGCAACTCACACTGTTGAGTTCGCGGGTGAGACATACTCGTGGGAAGGATCATTTGCTCAACTGTAAATGATTAACATACATGCCGTTTAACGATGGCATGTATTGATGTGGTGCTTTGCGGGAACGAAGCATCACATTGAATTCAGTCGTGATTGCAAATCGTTCGTTGATACCAACAACGACTGAATACATCGGGAATAAGTCAAACCGAGTAACTCACTGCGAGTTGCTCGGTTTTTTTATGCGTGCTGCTTTTATAAGAAGGGGGGAAAGAGGATGGGGCAACGGAGCTTCCCTTTTCCTTCGAATCTTACAGAGTGGGCTAAAGTATAGTTTAGGATTTAAAAATAAAGGGATTCAAGGATGAAGTGGTTATTGGCAATAGTTGCGATGTCTGGTGTCGCATTGGCGGCAGAAAATAACAGTGTTGAGGTGAGCAGTGAGCATTTTGTCCGTTTTAAATACCAAGACAAAGTCAGCTATGGAAAGCTAGACAATGACGTTGTGTTACCGGTCAGCGGCGATCTCTTTGGCGAATATTCGGTAGCAAAAAATTCGATCCCGTTAGAGTCGGTTGAGGTGTTACTACCGACAAAACCAGAGAAAGTCTTCGCCGTCGGGATGAACTTCGCTAGCCACTTAGCCTCACCTGCCGATGCACCACCGCCGATGTTTCTTAAACTTCCTTCTTCTTTGATTCTCACGGGCGAAGTGATTCAAGTGCCACCAAAAGCAAGAAATGTTCATTTTGAAGGCGAGCTGGTGGTTGTGATTGGTAGAGAGCTCAGTCAAGCCAGTGAAGAAGAAGCCGAACAAGCGATCTTTGGCGTCACGGTGGGCAACGATATTACTGAAAGAAGTTGGCAAGGCGCCGATTTACAATGGCTCCGAGCGAAAGCTTCCGATGGTTTTGGCCCAGTTGGCAACACAATTGTGCGCGGCATTGATTACAACAATGTTGAGTTAACCACTCGTGTTAACGGTAAAGTGGTTCAACAAGAAAATACTTCGTTCATGATCCACAAGCCAAGAAAAGTCGTGAGCTATTTGAGCCATTATTTTACCCTCAAACCGGGCGATCTAATTTTCATGGGCACGCCAGGTAGAACTTATGCTTTGTCCGACAAGGACCAAGTGAGTGTCACGATTGAAGGGGTAGGGACTGTGGTCAACGAAGTGCGGTTCTGATGGTGAAAAATGTTTATCACGTTGCAACAAACGAAAAGCCTACTCACTGAGTAGGCTTTGATCCTAACTAACCGTCTATTTGACGTTGTTTTTATTATTTAGATAAGGGCTTTTCTTGCTTTGGCTGCCACCCATTCGGAGAAGATGACCGTCACTAGAATCGCACAGAAAATCACAGTCACTTGAGGCCATGCCAGCATCGCCATCGACTCTTGCAGTTTTAAGCCGATACCGCCAGCGCCCACCAAACCTAAGACGGTAGACTCACGAATATTGATATCCCAGCGGAACAAGCTCGTGCCGATGAAACTTGGCATCACTTGCGGAAGAATACCGTAGTTCAATACCTGCAGCGGAGAAGCTCCAGTCGATTGGATTGCAGACATCTGTGTTGCATTCACTTCTTCAATCGCTTCATACATTAACTTCGCCACAAAACCAATCGAACGTAGCGCAATCGCAATGATACCGGCCAACAAGCCTGGGCCGATGATTGCTACCAACAATAAAGCCCAAATTAGCGAGTTGATTGAACGACTTGCTGCGATGATGAACAGCGCGATAGGTCTGATAAACGTCATGCTTGGCGTTGTATTACGTGCCGCTAAGAACGCAACTGGAAACGCTAGTACTATCCCCAACAGTGTGCCAAGTGTCGCGATGTTAATGGTGTCCCACAACGGACTCCAAAGAGACTCTAAGTAGCTCCATCTTGGTGGCCACATACGTGAAGAGATATCAGCAAATTGGTTGGGTGAGTCAGTCACAAAGTACCAAATCGTATCTTTGTTCATGACTTGCCATGCGAATACTGTCAAAGCAACAAAGCAAAGCCAGCCCAGCCAAAGGATGAGGCTCTGTTTACTGTCGTAACGCTGCCATTGGGTACGATTGATGGCGCTTGTCGGTGTTTCATTTAGCGTGCTCATTGGTCGTTCCTTACTGCACATGCTTACGGATGATGGTTGATAGGTATTCACACAACATCACAATCACGATAATAATCAATAGAATAGCGGCTGCTGCGCTGTATTCGTAACGGTCCATTGCTGTGTTTAACGTTGCGCCGATACCACCTGCGCCAACAATGCCAATCACGGCTGACTCACGAAAGTTGATGTCGAGTCGGTACATAGAAAGTCCGATGAAGCGCGGCATCACCTGTGCTTGAATTGCGTAATTCACCTGTTGTAACCAACTCGCGCCCGTTGCACGCATTGCGGTGAGTGGTGCTGGGTCAATGGCTTCAATTTCATCGGCAAACAGTTTTGCGAGAAAGCCGATGGTCGCGAAGGTGAGCGTGACAAAACCCGCAAACGTACCAAAGCCAAATAGAGCGACACACAGAATCGCAACGATGATTTCTTGTAAGCTACGAGCAACCGAAATAAACGCACGACAGAATAGGTAAACAGGCGTAGGGGCAAGGTTTTTCGCTGCGCCTAATCCGAATGGGATTGAAAGAAGGACACCCGCCACGGTTGATGTCAGGGTCATGGTTAAACTCTCAATCAAACCTTGTGAGATGTTGTTCCATCGGCCACCAAAATCTGGGTTCATGAAAGCCAAAATGAACTGCCAGCCGCGTTCGCTGCCTTCGTAAATTCGAGTCCAGTTGACGTGTACCGATTGAGTCGCAAGGTACAAGTAAACCGCGACAATGATGATTAAGCTCCAGCGTAACCATGGGCTAGAAATCAGTGGCGGCTTTGTCCACTGTGTCGGGTATTGTTTGGAATTCTGTTTTCCTGACTTTAAATGCTGCTGAACTTGATTTGGATATGGTTGAGTCATATTGTTGCCTCAGACAGGCGAGGACTTGTGATGATGAGGTCATCGGCCTCTTCTTCTGCTTGTTGACTCCAGTCTTCTTCACCGTAGATTTGCGTTAAAACATATTCAGTGAGCAGGTTTGGTTTGTCATCAAATACGACACAACCTGCATTTAAGCCGACAACACGGTCAACAAACTGCTTTGCTAATTGAACATCGTGAATATTGATGATGGCAGGGAGCTGTTGCTCTGAACAAATCTCACTGATCAGTCGCATGATTTGGCGCGCTGTACGTGGATCAAGTGCGGCCGTTGGTTCATCAATCAACAGTAATTTCGGTTTCTGAGCAAGTGCACGTGCAATACCAACACGTTGACGCTGACCACCCGACAGAGCATCGGCCCTTTTATTGGCGTGTTCTAACAATCCAACACGGTCGAGTAGCGCATAAGCGGCTTGGATATCCGATTCAGGGAAACGGCGAGTAAAGCTTTGCCAGAAATTCACGTAACCCAAACGTCCTGAAAGTACGTTTTCCATCACCGTCAAACGCTCAATCAGCGCGTACTCTTGGAAAATCATCCCGATTTCACGGCGTGATTGTCTCAGTTGTCGCTTAGACAGCGTTTCTAGATTGGTATTGGAAAAGATCACTTCGCCGCTGGTGGGTTCGGTGAGCCGATTAATACAACGGATAAGCGTTGATTTACCCGCACCAGATGGACCAATTAAACCAACCACTTCACCGGCATTGACCGACAAGCTAACGTTGGTAAGGGCTTTATCAGAACTGGAGTAGTGCTTGGTAAGCCCTTTAAGGGTAAGAGTAGACATAGAATTCCTATAAGAGCGGTGTACTAAGAGTTCGCCTGAGACAGGCATGGAAAGTAAACCGGAAAGAGTGGTGAATAACTGCAGGCGATTACACCTGCAGTTAGTTTTATCGGTGTGTGATTGGCTTTTTAGTTCGGTTGAACTTAGCTACACGTGTAAGAGACTTTGTTTGCCGTATCGATAGTGCGGATCACTTCCCAGTGCTCTTTGTAAGTAATAGGAACGAACTGCGCTTCGCCGTTACGTTCAAATTCTTCTTGAAGCTTTGTGCCTTCCCAATCGAAAGTGAAGAACGCTTTTTGAATCTTCTCTTGCAGCTCTGGCGTCAGGTTGTGCGCTGTGCCGTAAGCGGTAGTCGGGAAGGTTTGAGATTTGTAGATGCTCTTGATTTGGTCTTCTTTCACAACATCGCGTGAAAGCATGCGGTTCAATACTGAGTTAGCAACTGCTGCAGCATCGTAATCTTTGTGCGCCACACCCAAAATAGAGTTGTCGTGTGCGCCAGAGAATGCTGGTTTGAAATCTCGGTCAGGTTGAAGTTGGTATTCAGCGTCCAAAATCGCAGAAGGTGCTTTGAAGCCAGAGTTAGACGTTTGTGATGTGAACGCTAGGTTCTTATCTTTTAGGTCTTCCACTTTCTCAATGCCAGAACCAGGGTAAGTGATGATTTCCATTTCGTAACCGAAAGAGCCATCTTCTGCAGCCATCATTGTGAATGGGGCAAAGCCTGCACAGTTAACCGCCAGTGGTGTAGAACCTGTGTTGAAACCTGCGATATGTAGGCGACCTGAACGCATTGCTTCAATTTGAGCAGCGTTATTTTGAACAGGGAAGAAACGAACCGTCTTTTCCGTTGTTTTTTCAAGGTGGCTCAAAAACTCGCTCCACACATCAGCGTATACTGCAGGATCTTCAACTGGCGTATAAGCAAAAATTAGCGTGTTTGGGTCAACCCATTGTGATTCATCTTGAGGAACATCAGCAACCAAGTTGCCAGAGCGATCTTCGTATCGTGTATCCATTGCTAATGCAGAACCAGAAAAAATCAGCGCAGCAGTAATAGCGCTCTTAAGCGTGAGATTTGTTTTTGTCGGTTTCATTATGTCAGTCCAATTGAGTGATTTGTTGGAAGGAAGTATAGGAATCGAGGATGACAGAACCGATGCCTTTTGATGACGGATTTATGAATGGTGTAACATAATGTTTCTAGCGGTATGGAGTTAGATGCTTTATAAGTGTTTGATTCATTGAGTAAATTAATAGGGCACGACTCGTTGCTAATTTACTCAATTGGCGCTAGGTTGAAATCCTGTTATAGTGATCCTTAAATAATACATAAACATAACATATAAAATAAGTGAACTTATGGTTAGCACTTTTAATTCAATCTCGGGCTCGAAGCGCAGCCTGCACGTGCAAGTAGCGCGTGAAATCGCTCGTGGAATCTTGTCTGGTGAACTGCCACAAGGTTCTATTATTCCTGGTGAAATGGCGCTGTGTGAACAGTTTGGTATCAGCCGTACGGCACTTCGTGAAGCCGTTAAACTACTGACTTCTAAAGGTCTGTTAGAGTCCCGCCCGAAAATCGGTACTCGTGTAGTAGATCGCGCATACTGGAACTTTCTTGATCCTCAACTGATTGAATGGATGGATGGTCTAACCGACATAGACCAATTCTGTTCTCAGTTTTTAGGCCTTCGCCGTGCGATTGAACCTGAAGCGTGTGCATTAGCTGCAAAATTTGCGACTGCTGAGCAACGTATCGAGCTTTCAGAGATCTTCCAGAAGATGGTTGAAGTGGATGACGCAGAAGTGTTTGACCAAGAACGTTGGACAGACATCGATACTCGTTTCCATAGCTTGATCTTTAATGCGACAGGTAACGATTTCTACCTGCCATTCGGCAATATTCTGACGACCATGTTCGTTAACTTCATCGTGCACTCTTCTGAAGAGGGCAGCACATGTATCAATGAACACCGTAGAATCTATGAAGCGATTATGGCTGGCGACAGTGAAAAAGCTCGTACAATGTCAGCCGCTCACTTGCAAGACGCTAACCACCGTTTAGCCACTGCAAGCTAAACACGGTTTTCAACTTCATTTGAACCAATCAAAAAGGTATGCCAAGTGCATGCTTTTTTGTTTTTAGAAAGCGTGTTGCACCATGTGTGGCACTGTTTTGGTTCATCCTCGCTTAACTCCTTCTTAAGCCAGTTCCTTCTTGTATACGCCTAGCGGTCGTTCTCTTTACCATCATAATAAAAATAATATTACGCTCGATATTCGTTTTTAGACACTCTCGACCCCCAAATAATTATGCCTCATCCATGATTTTTCATTTTTGTATATTTTGAATCTACCATCGTTTGAACTGGATATGCCTCTTCTATATTGATTAATTTAAGTAGAATTCTAATGAAATTATCCACTCTCAATAGATAAAAAACGCTGGTTTATTGTGTGATAAATGAGGGTGATTTAGCTCTGATTTGGCTTTTATTATTTTTGAGGATTTTATATTTATATGTGTTTGGTTGTATTTGTTAATAAGTGTGCAAAGTCTCACTTTCTCATAAGTCTTTGATTTTAATGGGTGTGATGTTCTTTGGCCTTGTTTTTTGAGTTTTTACCTCAAACACCAGTAATTGCCTTGATGGATTGGCCATATTCCATCCTATGTCATATATATAATTAACTTAATCAATCAAAATAAGATCGCCATCACTTATTTGGATTATTGTACTACAAATAAAGTTTGAGATTTCCTATAGTCATCGTAACAAAATACAACGGACAAAGGATACACGATGGAACTCAACACGATTATTGTCGGCATTTATTTCCTATTCTTGATTGCGATAGGTTGGATGTTTAGAACATTTACAAGTACCACCAGTGACTACTTCCGCGGGGGCGGTAACATGTTGTGGTGGATGGTTGGTGCAACCGCCTTTATGACCCAGTTTAGTGCATGGACATTCACCGGTGCGGCAGGTAAAGCGTATAACGATGGTTTTGCAGTAGCGGTCATCTTCGTAGCCAACGCATTTGGTTACTTCATGAACTTCGCATATTTTGCTCCAAAGTTCCGTCAACTACGTGTAGTAACGGTAATCGAAGCAATTCGTATGCGTTTCGGTGCGACTAACGAACAAGTGTTCACTTGGTCTTCAATGCCAAACAGTGTTGTTTCTGCCGGTGTATGGTTAAACGCACTAGCAATCATCGCTTCTGGTATCTTCGGTTTCGACATGACAGCAACTATCTGGATTACCGGTTTGGTTGTATTGGCAATGTCTGTAACGGGTGGTTCATGGGCGGTAATTGCATCTGACTTTATGCAGATGGTTATCATCATGGCAGTAACCGTGACATGTGCTGTTGTTGCTGTTGTTCAAGGTGGCGGTGTTGGTGAAATCGTGAATAACTTCCCTGTAGCGGAAGGCGGTTCTTTCCTTTCTGGTAACAACATTAACTACTTAAGCATCTTCAGCATTTGGGCATTCTTCATCTTCGTGAAGCAGTTCTCTATTACTAACAACATGCTTAACTCTTACCGTTACCTAGCGGCTAAAGACTCAAAGAACGCGAAGAAAGCAGCGCTACTAGCGTGTGTGCTAATGCTTTGTGGTGTATTTATCTGGTTCATGCCTTCTTGGTACATTGCAGGTCAAGGTGTCGACCTAGCAGCAGCTTACCCAGAAGCAGGTAAGAAAGCGGGTGACTTTGCCTACCTATATTTCGTACAAGAGTACATGCCAGCAGGTATGGTTGGCCTTCTAGTTGCGGCGATGTTTGCAGCGACAATGTCTTCAATGGATTCTGGTCTAAACCGTAACTCGGGTATCTTTGTTAAGAACTTCTATGAACCAATCGTTCGTAAAGGTACGGCTAGCGAAAAAGAACTAGTAACGGTTTCTAAGATTACTTCTGCCGTGTTTGGTATTGCTATCATCCTTATTGCACAGTTCATCAACTCGCTTAAAGGTTTGAGCCTGTTCGATACCATGATGTATGTAGGCGCACTGATCGGCTTCCCAATGACAATTCCTGCATTCCTTGGCTTCTTTATTAAGAAGACTCCGGACTGGGCTGGTTGGGGTACGCTAGTGGTTGGTGGTTTTGTTTCTTACTACGTGGGTTTCGTTGTTAACGCTGAAATGGTGTCTTCAATCTTCGGTCTAGAAGAGCTAACAAGCCGTGAATGGTCTGATGTTAAGGTTGCTATCGGTCTGATTGCTCACATTACGCTGACAGGTGGTTTCTTCATCCTATCAACTCTGTTCTACAAGCCATTAACTGAGAAGCGTCAAGCAGACGTTGATAAGTTCTTCGGTAACCTGTCTACTCCATTAGTTGCGGAGTCAGCAGAACAGAAAGTACTGGATAACAAACAGCGTGAAATGCTTGGTAAACTGATTGCGGTAGCGGGTGTCGGTATCATGCTAATGGCTCTACTCACTAACCCAATGTGGGGACGTCTAGTCTTCATACTTTGTGGTGTGATTGTTGGTGGTGTTGGTGTGCTATTGGTTAAAGCGGTCGATGACGGCGGCAAGCAAGCGAAAGCAGTAACTGAAAGCTAATACATAGAAAACGATTATAATAGAATGCGACGACTCGAAAGGGCGTCGCATTTTTTTTGCTCTGCGAAACGGAAAAACGGTCAGGTGGAAGATATCTGACCTAAATCACGAAAACTGTACAAAATGGTTCAATCGAACCGAAATAGATTTAATTGTCCTACAATAAGACGTATATTATTGCTAATTCCTTTCAATCAACTTGAAAAATAAGTGAGTTAGAATGAGCGACCAAAAATCTCTTGATGCAATCAGGAAGATGAAGCTGGAGAATGATACTTCAGCAGGTAATCTTGTAGACCTACTCCCTATCGAAGTACAGAAACGTGACTTCGACCTATCATTCCTAGACAACTTGAGCGAAGCACGTCCACGTCTTCTTGTTCAAGCAGATCAGTTAGAAGAATTCAAAGCGAAAGTGAAAGCTGATGAAGCTCACTGCATGTTTGATGACTTCTACAACAACTCGACAGTTAAGTTCCTTGAGACTGCTCCTTTCGAAGAGCCTCAAGCGTACCCTGCTGAGACGGTAGGTAAAGCTTCTCTATGGCGTCCTTACTGGCGTCAAATGTACGTTGATTGCCAAATGGCACTGAACGCGACACGTAACCTAGCAATTGCTGGTGTTGTGAAAGAAGACGAAGCGCTCATTGCTAAAGCAAAAGCTTGGACTCTAAAACTGTCTACGTACGATCCAGAAGGCGTGACTTCTCGTGGCTATAACGATGAAGCGGCTTTCCGTGTTATCGCGGCTATGGCTTGGGGTTACGACTGGCTACACGGCTACTTCACAGATGAAGAACGTCAGCAAGTTCAAGATGCTTTGATTGAGCGTCTAGACGAAATCATGCACCACCTGAAAGTGACGGTTGATCTATTGAACAACCCACTGAACAGCCACGGTGTTCGTTCTATCTCTTCTGCTATCATCCCAACGTGTATCGCGCTTTACCACGATCACCCGAAAGCAGGCGAGTACATTGCATACGCTCTAGAATACTACGCAGTACACTACCCACCATGGGGCGGTGTAGACGGCGGTTGGGCTGAAGGTCCTGACTACTGGAACACACAAACTGCATTCCTAGGCGAAGCATTCGATCTATTGAAAGCATACTGTGGCGTAGACATGTTTAACAAAACATTCTACGAAAACACAGGTGATTTCCCGCTTTACTGCATGCCTGTTCACTCTAAGCGCGCGAGCTTCTGTGACCAGTCTTCAATCGGTGATTTCCCAGGTCTAAAACTGGCTTACAACATTAAGCACTACGCAGGTGTTAACCAGAAGCCTGAGTACGTTTGGTACTACAACCAACTGAAAGGCCGTGATACTGAAGCGCACACCAAATTCTACAACTTCGGTTGGTGGGACTTCGGTTACGACGATCTTCGCTTTAACTTCCTTTGGGATGCACCTGAAGAGAAAGCACCATCGAATGATCCACTGTTGAAAGTATTCCCAATCACGGGTTGGGCTGCATTCCACAACAAGATGACTGAGCGTGATAACCATATTCACATGGTATTCAAATGTTCTCCGTTTGGCTCAATCAGCCACTCTCACGGTGACCAAAACGCATTCACCTTGCATGCATTCGGTGAAACGCTAGCGTCAATCACTGGCTACTACGGTGGTTTCGGTGTTGATATGCACACGAAATGGCGTCGTCAAACGTTCTCTAAGAACCTTCCACTATTTGGCGGTAAAGGTCAGTACGGCGAGAACAAGAACACGGGCTACGAAAACCACCAAGATCGCTTCTGTATCGAAGCGGGCGGCAACATCTCTGATTTCGACACTGAATCTGATGTGAAGATGGTTGAGGGTGATGCAACGGCATCTTACAAGTACTTCGTTCCTGAAATTGAATCTTACAAGCGTAAGGTCTGGTTTGTTCAAGGTAAAGTATTCGTAATGCAAGACAAGGCAACGCTTTCTGAAGAGAAAGACATGACTTGGCTAATGCACACAACTTTCGCAAACGACGTGGCAGACAAGTCTTTCACTATCCGTGGCGAAGTTGCGCACCTAGACGTAAACTTCATCAACGAGTCTGCTGATAACATCACGTCAGTTAAGAACGTTGAAGGTTTTGGCGAAGTTGACCCATACGAGTTCAAAGATCTTGAAATCCACCGTCACGTTGAAGTGGAATTCAAGCCATCAAAAGAGCACAACATCCTGACGCTTCTTGTTCCTAATAAGAATGAAGGCGAGCAAGTTGAAGTGTCTCACAAGCTTGAAGGCAACACGCTAATGCTAAATGTTGACGGTGAAACGGTTTCAATCGAACTGTAACTCGCTGAAGCAACAGAAGCTAGATACTAAAAACTCCGAGTGAAAGCTCGGAGTTTTTTTGTTGTGCGCCGAGCATGGCGTTGATCTAGGAGGTGAAAGTCCTCTACGGG
>NZ_JBFSUV010000054.1:0-36408 GCF_041467515.1 Vibrio sp. 10N.247.311.12 | reverse complement strand
TATTCATCAACGAGTGCCCACACAGATTGATAGGTTTAAATTGTTAAAGAGCTTCACTTGTTGAGCGTTCCTTTTAAGTAAGGAGCCTCTCTAAGTGGACGGCCATTCTAGCGAATTAACATTCAGTGTCAAACACTTTTTGAAAATTAATTTTTTGTCGCTTTCCGTCTGACTGATTGTTGCTGAAGCCTTGTGGCGTCTGCCGTCTCAGTGGTGTCGCATTATAGGGAACCCACTCAGCTTAGCAACTACTTTTTCATAAAAAATGAATAAATAGGGGTTAACTGCCTAATAGTTCACCTAAACAGAAAAAAGAGAACATTTCTGCTCTCTTTTCGCTCAAAACCCAAAAGAATTCTTAGATAAATGCGTAAGCATCTGCGTACATATGGTCACGCTTTGCTTCTTTATTCTGAGTAAACAAGTCTCTTGCAGCGCCTGCCATTTCGAAACGACCCGCAATGTAGATATCGAAATCAGCTAATGATTCGAAACTTTGCGTGATTGCTTCTAATACATTACCCGTTTGACCGTGCCAAATTGCAGGTGCTTCTTCTACTACTGGTACAAAATGCACATTGCTGTGTTTTGCTGCAATGTCGGCAAGCTCTTCTTTCGCATACAGCTGACACTCATCTTTTGCACCCCAGTATAGATGAATCTCTTTTTTACTGTTCTGCGCGATGCAGTGATCGAGAATAGAGCGCACGTAGCTAAAGCCAGTACCACCAGCAATTAGTAATAGAGGACGATCGCTTTCTTCTTTAACCCACGCATCACCGTGCGGAGCATCAATAGCTATATCGCCATCTTCAGCTTGCGCTTTCTTCATTGCCTCAACGACTTCTGATGCGTAAGCATTGTGCTCAGCTGCACCAATGTGTAACTCAAGCTCGCCTTCATGGCGACAAGGGCTGCTTGCAATCGAAAATGGACGCTTATCTTTCTCGCCCATTTCAACCATCAGATATTGGCCCGCTTTAAAAGCGACCGGTGTTTCTGGGTGAAGTAGGATTTGGTAAGTATTACAAGCCAAAGGCTCGATAGACTTCACTTTACATTTAATAGTCATGTTCTTCCTCTTACTAACCCTTAATCGGCAAAGGTTAGAACTAAATTACTTTCTGCAAATGCTTGGCAAGCAAAAATCCAGCCTTGTTGCTGCTCTTTCTCTGTGAGTATGGGTTCAAGATGGTAACTCACTTGCCCTTCTAATTTTCTGCACATACACATCGCGCATGCGCCGACTTGGCAACGGTTTGGGAAATAGATATCGCTGTTGAGCGCAGCATCCAAGACCGTTTGCCCTTTTTCTACGGTAAAACTGATGTTTTCTGGGTATAAGACTACTTGGTAGCTCATGAAATTCCTAGCTGTTCCCAGATGCTATCAATCTTTTTAACGACATCAGGATCTTTTGTGATTGGAACACCCCACTCACGCAGGCATTCGCCTTCCCACTTATTGGTCGCATCTAGACCCATTTTTGAGTGTCCTGTTTCATTCTGTAGGAACAACGTATCTCTGGCCGGATCCATTCTTGTGGTCACCGCCCAAATAATGTCATTCCAATCACTCACGTTGACATCGCCGTCACACACGATAACAAACTTGTTCTCATCAAATTGAGACCAAACCGCTTCCATGATTTTCTTACCATTACCTGCAGCTTGCTTATCAATAGACACCACAACCATGCTGGCATTGTCGTTTTGCAGGTGAACATCAATAATTTCAGGATGAACCTTGGTTAACTCAGCCAAGCTACCCTCTATATGTTCACTATTTACAGGTGCTGTTTGGACATCTGGCGATAACGCTAACTCTGCGTCCCACTTCTTAGTGATATCTAGACCCATCTTAGAACCTAACCCAACCACGGGTGAGGCAAAATCCAATGAATCGATCGGCGTGTTCTCTATCATCAGGCTATCGCGTGACGGATCCATATGTTCGCACATCGCTGCGGTTACTTGAGACCAATCACGTGCATTCACATCTTCATCACACACCAGTACAAATTTGGTGTACATGAATTGGCGTAAGAAAGACCATACACCCATCATTACTCGCTTAGCGTGACCTGGGTATTGCTTCTTCATGGTCACTACTGCCATTCGGTACGAACAACCTTCAGGCGGTAAATAGAAATCTTCAATCTCTGGGAACTGCTTTTGAAGAATAGGCACAAATACTTCATTAAGCGCAACACCCAATACCGCAGGCTCATCAGGTGGGCGACCAGTATAGGTGCTGTGATAGATAGGGTTTTCGCGCATGGTTACATGAGTAATAGTAAACACATGGTGCTTTTCTTTCTCGTTATAGTAACCAGTATGATCTCCGTAAGGCCCTTCATCTGCGAATTCATTCGGGTCGATGTAACCTTCCATCACGATTTCTGCACTTGCAGGAACTTCTAAGTCGTTGCTGATTGATTTAACGACCTCAGTTTTACTACCGCGTAGTAAGCCTGCAAACGCGTACTCTGATAAAGTATCCGGCACTGGCGTAACCGCACCAAGAATGGTGGCAGGGTCTGCACCGAACGCAACAGATACTGGAAATGGTTTACCTGGGTTGGTTTCCATCCAATCACGCAGATCCAGTGCTCCACCACGGTGGGCTAACCAACGCATGATGATTTTATTCTTGCCGATCTTCTGCTGACGATAGATACCTAAGTTTTGGCGTTTCTTGTTTGGACCACGAGTAACCGTTAAACCCCATGTTAGCAATGGCGCGACATCGTCAGCCCAACAGCTCATCACAGGGATTTTATCTAGGTCGACGTCATCGCCTTGCCATACCACTTGTTGGCAAGCCGCTTTGCGAAGGCGTTTAGCCGGCATGTTTAAGACTTGCTTAAACACAGGCAGTTTATCAAGAGCGTCTTTAAAGCCTTTTGGTGGCTCAGGTTCTTTTAGGTAAGCAAGCAACTTGCCCACTTCACGCAGTTCTTTGACTTCCTGACGCCCCATACCAATAGCAACACGGTTGGGTGTACCAAATAGGTTGGTCAAAACAGGCATGTCATAGCCTACTGGATTTTCAAACAAAAGAGCCGGGCCACCAGCACGTAGAGTACGGTCGCTAATCTCGGTCATTTCGTAGTCTGGATCGACTGGGTGAGAAATGCGTTTCAACTGACCAATACTTTCAAGATGGTCGATAAAATCACGTAAATCTTTAAAACTCATAGGACTTCTACATGCTGATTATTCTGCGCTCAGTATATCAAAAAGGGTGACGCTGAGATCCCCCTTTTTAGTGTGGTTATTGAGAGGCAAAATCCACTTTACGGTAATGCTTGCTCGATCAAAGAGCTCTTCACCTGAGGGTTATCATTGACGAGATCTTGCAACCATCGCGTATGACCTTGTTTGGCGAGTTCACGCGCGACTAAAGGCGCTTCATCAGCAATCGCCATCCTAGAGACAAGGAACAACTTCACCTCTTCTGATAATGGGTTAACCTTGGTAAGCAAAGTAATCGCTTCATCTTTCAAGCGCGGGTTTTTAGTCGCTGCCATCACCTGTTCAAGCGCGAACGTTTGTTTGGTTTCAGCAAGGCGAACTAGCTCAGCTTGGCTATGATAATCGGCCTTCATTCGCCATAGAATTTTATAAACCTCTGGGTCTTCGCTCACTTGCGCTAATCGAACCACCACCTCAGTAGAAGGTAACCAACTAACAATAGAAGATGCGGTGAGTTGCTTAGTTAGGTAATCAACCGCTTCAGGAGACAAACTGTCTAGCTCTCTGATTAACAATGCTTCTCGTGTTTGAACTTGATGCTCAGATCCAGATAACCACTCTCTTAGGTCGAGTTCTTGTTTCTCTGCATCTAACACAAACACCAGCGTCTTCTGGTCTTGGCGCCACTGTTTGATGAGCCGGTTGGCAATCGAAGGGTAATTAAAGGCAGGTACCGTAAACTCATAACCATCTCCACGCTCTAAAACTTGGTAAGTTGGCGTGATAGCGAGTTGCTGCTCAATGAAGATAGACATCTTGGGGGTGAGGACAATTTGTTGCTGTTCGAGCTTCTTCAAGAGTTGGTAACGAGCCACTTCTTGTTGGGGAAATGTCAGACGCTCAAGCGCGAAGCGCAGCGAATTGACTTCGTCACGTACGACAAGCTCTAGTAGTTCAGCAGTTTTCAGTTTTACTTGATCATTCTCAAGCCAAGACTCTACTGTAAGTGGAGACATCTCGGTGGCATAGCTCATACCAACCGGTGAAAATAACAGTGAAGTAGACAGGAGTAATGATGACAACAGTCCATGTTGCATTTTAACGTCCTTGTAACACTTTTGCTCATTCTGCAAGCTGGCGCTACAAAATGCAAATAAAAAGCGCCACCCGAGGGCAGCGCTTATTAAATACGATCAGCTAATCAATATTACTGACGACGCATTGCGTCAAAGAACTCATCGTTCGTTTTCGTCATTGCTAGCTTGTCGATAAGGAATTCCATTGCGTCGATTTCGCCCATTGGGTGAACAATCTTACGCAGGATCCACATCTTCTGTAGTTCATCGTTCTTGGTAAGAAGCTCTTCACGACGAGTACCAGAGCGGTTGAAATCAATCGCTGGGAATACGCGTTTTTCAGCAATCTTACGGTTAAGGTGCAGTTCCATGTTACCTGTACCTTTGAATTCTTCGTAGATAACTTCATCCATCTTAGAACCAGTATCAACCAGTGCTGTTGCGATGATCGTTAAGCTACCGCCTTCTTCTACGTTACGTGCCGCACCGAAGAAACGCTTTGGACGATGTAGAGCATTCGCATCAACACCACCAGTAAGAACTTTACCTGATGAAGGAATCACAGTGTTGTAAGCACGAGCTAGACGAGTAATAGAATCCAGTAGGATAACTACATCTTTCTTGTGTTCAACAAGGCGCTTCGCTTTCTCGATAACCATTTCTGCAACTTGTACGTGGCGAGATGCTGGCTCATCGAATGTTGAAGCAACTACTTCGCCTTTAACTAGACGCTGCATTTCTGTTACTTCTTCTGGACGCTCATCGATAAGTAGAACCATTAGTTCACACTCAGGATGGTTACGTGCAATGCTTTGAGCAATGTTTTGCAGAAGCATTGTCTTACCCGCTTTAGGCGGAGCAACAATCAGACCACGCTGACCTTTACCAATTGGAGATGCAAGGTCAAGAATACGAGCCGTAATATCTTCAGTCGCACCATTACCCGCTTCCATCACCATACGTTCGTTAGCGTGAAGAGGAGTAAGGTTTTCGAAAAGAATCTTGTTACGTGCGTTGTCTGGCTTGTCGTAGTTAACCGTGTTTACTTTAAGCAGTGCAAAGTAACGCTCACCGTCTTTAGGTGGACGGATTTTACCGCCAATAGAGTCACCTGTACGTAGGTTAAAACGACGAATTTGGCTTGGTGATACGTAGATATCATCTGGGCCAGCCAGGTATGAACTGTCGGCGCTACGTAGGAAACCAAAACCGTCTTGAAGAATTTCTAGAACACCATCACCAAAGATGTCTTCACCACTTTTTGCATGCGCTTTAAGGATGGAGAAGATAATGTCTTGTTTTCTTAGGCGAGCTTGATTTTCAAGACCTAAGCTTTCGCTAAGTTTAACAAGCTCAGACACTGGTCTGTTCTTCAGTTCAGTAAGATTCATAGTGGTGGAAGTTTGTTTAGTCAAAATAGGATCTGTTTTCTTAAGTTAAGAAGGATTTGGTCACAGGATCGACCAAGAAGAGAAATTCGTTCAATTAACGTGCGATAAATTAGCACTAAAACTAAGACTAGTCCATAGCTTAGAAAAAACAAAACCGCGCATTTGTTAACTGCACGGTTTCTTTTCAAATGCTGACCTGATTAAAGGTTAGCGTCTAAGAACTCTTTAAGTTGAGTTTTAGATAATGCACCAACTTTAGTCGCTGCTACGCCGCCATCTTTGAAAAGAAGTAGCGTTGGAATACCGCGAATACCAAACTTTGGTGGAGTACCAGCATTTTGGTCGATATTTAATTTACCGATTGTGAGCTTGCCTTCGTACTCGTCTGCGATTTCATCAAGAATCGGCGCAATCATTTTACATGGACCACACCATTCTGCCCAAAAATCAACAAGAACAGGGCCTGCAGCATTGATTACATCGTTATCAAAACCGTCATCAGTTAGCTGCAAAATCTTATCACTCATCTTCCACTCCAATGTATTTTTTAGAACTGGTTGGATGATAACCAGTAAATAGATGCCCTATTGGAATGTATTTACTTTCGTATTGCAAGCTTAAGCTGATATTCTATAGCAATGAAAAAGACGCATATCACAGAGCAAAAGTTCGCCGACTTGGATTTACTTCCGCAAGTCATTGAAGGATTGGAGAAAAAAGGGTTCGATTATTGTACCCCTATCCAAGCCTTGGCGCTCCCGGTACTGCTCACCGGCCAAGACATTGCAGGCCAGGCCCAAACGGGTACTGGTAAAACGCTTGCGTTTCTTACTGCTACTTTTAACCACCTGCTAAAAACATCTGAGCATGAAGGGCGTAAGCCTAACCAGCCACGTGCGATTATTATGGCACCAACGCGTGAACTCGCGATTCAGATCTACAACGATGCTGACTCTCTGGTTGAAAGCACAGGTATCAAGGCAGCACTTGCTTACGGTGGCGAAAGCTACGACAAGCAACTAGGTAAAATCGAAGAAGGCGCAGATATCTTAATTGGTACGACTGGCCGCATCATCGATTTCTACAAGCAGAAGGTATTTAACCTTAACCACATTCAAGCTGTTGTTCTTGACGAAGCTGATCGCATGTTCGATCTTGGTTTCATCAAAGACATCCGCTTCTTGTTCCGCCGTATGCCTGAGCCAAAAGATCGCCTGAACATGCTGTTCTCTGCGACATTGTCTTACCGCGTACAAGAGCTAGCGTTCGAACACATGCACAACCCAGAGCATGTTGTTGTTGAGCCAGAGCGTAAAACAGGTCACCGCATTCAGGAAGAGCTGTTCTACCCATCAAACGAACACAAAATGGCACTGCTGCAGACTCTAGTTGAAGAAGAGTGGCCAGAGCGCGCTATCATCTTCGCTAACACTAAGCACAAATGTGAGTCTGTTTGGGGTCACCTAGCTGCAGATGGTCACCGTGTTGGCCTGCTAACTGGCGATGTTCCTCAGAAGAAACGTGAAAAGATTCTTGAGCAATTCACTAAAGGTGATGTTGACCTGCTTGTCGCAACCGACGTTGCAGCACGTGGTCTACACATTCCTCAAGTAACACACGTATTCAACTTCGACCTACCTGATGACTGTGAAGATTACGTTCACCGTATCGGCCGTACAGGTCGTGCTGGTGCAAGTGGTCACTCGATCAGCTTTGCTTGTGAAGATTACGCAATCAACTTGCCACCAATCGAAGAATACATTGAGCACGCGATCCCTGTGTCTGACTACGATGCTTCTGCACTGCTAGAAGATCTACCAGCACCATTGCGCTTACGTACACGTAACCCGCAACAACGCCGCTCAAACAACAATGGCCCACGCAACGGGAACCGTAAACCAAACCAGAACCGTCGCCCACGCCAACCGCGTCATAACAAGGAAGCTTAGTCGCTTATGAGTCAAACAGTGTCACCCCCGCTTTACGCTGCAATCGACCTCGGGTCGAACAGTTTTCATATGCTCGTTGTGCGTCATATCGATGGCAGCGTACAAACCATGGCTAAAATTAAGCGCAAAGTGCGTTTAGCTGCAGGCTTAGATGAAAATAATGCGCTTAGTACAGAAGCCATGCAGCGCGGTTGGGACTGTTTGAGTCTCTTTGCAGAGCGACTTCAAGATATTCCGAAAGAAAATATCCGCATTGTCGGTACAGCGACCCTACGTACTGCTATCAATGTGGATATATTTCTAGAGAAAGCGAACCAGATCCTTGGTTACGACATCAATGTTATCTCCGGAGAAGAAGAAGCTGCGACTATCTATAAAGGCGTAGCACACACTTCTGGTGGCAGCGGCCGCCGACTGGTTGTTGATATTGGTGGCGCAAGCACCGAGATGATCATTGGTGAAGGCTTCTCAGCGAAAGCACTAACCAGCCTAAAGATGGGCTGTGTTACTTGGCTTGAGCGCCACTTTAAAAACCGCCAATTAACCGCTACCAACTTTAACAACGCCATTGAAGCGGCGAAGTCGACGTTGGCTCCTATCCTAGATAGCTACACTGATATCGGATGGGATGTGTGTGTGGGCGCCAGCGGTACCGTTCAAGCACTGCAAGAGATCATGTTGGCGCAAGGCATGGATGAAGTGATTACTCATGCCAAACTTAAGCGTCTACAGAAACAAGCGATGATTACTGAGCGCTTGGAAGAGCTAGAAATCGAAGGACTTACCCTTGAACGCGCATTAGTGTTCCCGAGTGGCCTTTCCATTCTTATTGCTATTTTTGAGTTGCTTGAAATAGATTCAATGACACTCGCAGGCGGCGCACTCCGTGAAGGCCTAGCCTACGAGATGGTTGATGAGCTTCGCCAAGAAGATATCCGAGCGCGTACCATTAAGAGTGTTCAATCACGCTACCAAATGGACGTAAGCTACGGTGAACAAGTTGCTGTAGTCGCACAAACGCTGCTAGACCAAGCGGGCGCCGAAGCGTGGGTTTCAGAACCTCAAGCTGGTGTGCTATTGCAAACGGCAGCTAAGCTTCACGAGATTGGTTTAACCATCGATTTCAAAAAAGGCGGTGAGCACAGCGCTTATCTGCTGCAAAACTTAGACCTACCTGGCTTTACTCGAGCGCAAAAGCACTACTTGGGTGAGTTAACTCGTCGCTACCGTGAACAGTTAACCTCATTACCAGAGCAACACGCTATCTCAGGCACCAGCAGCAAGCGTATTTTACGTATTCTGCGTTTAGCTATTTTGCTGACCCACCGTCGTAACCCAGCGCTAGAGCCTGAGTTCAAACTGACGACGAATGACAACAATCTAACCCTAACGCTTTCTAAGCAATGGTTAGCTGACAATCCGCTGACCGCTGCAGAGCTAGAGATCGAGTCGAATAGACAAACCGATATTGGCTGGCCATTGAATATTAAATGCCTCTGATATTAGTATCTGACGCTAGAAATTAAAAAAGCCCAAGTTAGTAGACTAACTTGGGCTTTTTCTTATCGCTGCATTAATGCTTTGTGTTACAAATCTCAAACTTAAGCGTTCACGCCTGTCGCTTTAAAGTCAGGGTTCACTGCGGTTAGCTTTCTAACAATGTAGTTAAGAAGCACGCCGTACATAGGCACGAACAAGCCTAAGCTGATGATAAGTTTGAATCCGTAATCGACTAAGGCAATCTCAGTCCAATGCTCGGCCATAAATGGATCTGGGCTTTGGTAGAAAGCAATCGCAAAGAATGCGATGGTATCAATGGCATTACCGAATAACGTTGAGCATGTTGGGGCTACCCACCACTGTTTAAGCTGACGTAGGCGGTTAAAAACATGTACATCCAAGATCTGACCCAGTAAATAAGCCATGAAGCTCGCCGCGGCGATACGTGCAACAAACAAGTTGAACTCACCTAGTTGGCTAAAGCCTTGGAATGAACCTTCAAAGAACACCACTGACAAGAAATAAGAAACGGCCAGAGCTGGTAGCATCACTAAGAAAATGATTTTACGGGCAAGCTGCGCGCCAAAAATGCGTACGGTCAGATCGGTCGCTAGGAAGATAAACGGGAAAGTGAAAGCACCCCAAGTGGTGTGCATACCGAAGACGGTAAAAGGTAGCTGAACCAGATAGTTGCTTGACGCAATAATCACCAAATGGAACAAAACTAATAGTGCTAAGGCTTTGCGCTGTTGCGCAGGGGTAAAGTTACTCATGCTGTACCTTTTTAGTTTGGTTTGGGGGTGAGGGAACCCAAATCGAGTCATTTCTTCGAATAATCCAAGAAAGCTCTTACCAATAATGTGAATTAAAAAATGTATCTAAAAATTGCTCTGCTGAGCGGCGGGCGATTATACATTAATCAATATTGGCTGCAACGGTGAGAACAAACGCAAACGTTTATTCTCACTTTTATTGGTGAATAGCTCTAGAAGCTGTGTTTTAGAAGAGATGCCAAAAGTTAAAAACCGCGCTTGAAAAGCGTCGCGAGATAATCAAACTCTTCTCGGCTTTCTTCAGCGTTTAACGACTCAAACCAAATTGATTCACTGTAATGTTCGGACTTTAAGAACATTCGGCAATCTTCAAAATCAATCAACCAAGAATGCATATCGGCGTCCCATTGCTTTTCAACAACTGACGCTGACAACAACGCCACCAGCTTTTCACCTAGCACTTCATAAGAATCAAAATCAAAACTTGGAGACGTAATCAATAAACGCCCTTCCTCAGCTAAATACTCTCTTAAGCCAAATTCTGTTTGTGTTGTCATGTCCCTATCAACCTTATTCTTTTTCTATTAGTTAGACGTTTCTCGCAAACTAGCCGTGTGTGGTGATGTGTTCTTGAATCAGATCTAGGAATGGGTCTGCGTACTTATCCAGTTTACGTTGACCGACACCGTTGACTGCCAGCATTTCTCCGTATGAAGTAGGCAGTATTTCAGCCATATCAATCAAGGTCGCATCACTGAATACCACATAAGGTGGCAAGCCATCTTCATCAGCAATCGACTTACGCAGCTTTCGCAGCTTCGCAAACAACTTCTTATCGTAGTTCTTACTGCTCAGTTTATCGGACTTCGCATTACGCACCGCGGTATCTAAACGAGGTACAGCCAACTCCAAAGACATCTCACCACGCAGCAGCGGACGGGCTTCTTCTGTTAGCTGTAATGTCGAGTTACGAGTGATGTTTTGGAACAACAAACCTTTATGAATCAGCTGACGGAAGATACTGATCCAGTAATCGTGGCTATGGTCGCGGCCAATACCGTAGGTAGACAGCTTATCGTGACCATTATCGCGGACACGGATATTCTGCATACCACGCATCACTTCGACCACGTAGCCCATACCAAACGACTGATTCACGCGGTACACACAAGACAACGCCTTTTGCGCTTCTTGAGTCGCATCAAAATGCTTGGGTGGATCGAGGCAGATATCGCAGTTGCCACATTGCTTCTCACGATACTCACCAAAGTAGTTAAGCAGAACCTGACGACGACAGGTTTGCGCTTCTGCAAAAGCACTCATCGCGTTCAACTTGTGCATCTCAACCTGTTTTTGCGGGCCTTCTTCTTTCTCATCCAGCATACGACGCAGCCAACCCATATCGGCCGGGTCAAACAGCATCATCGCTTCAGCAGGTAAACCATCACGACCTGCACGGCCAGTCTCTTGATAGTAAGACTCGATATTGCGTGGGATATCAAAGTGCACCACAAAGCGTACGTTGGGTTTGTTGATGCCCATACCGAAGGCAACAGTCGCGACCACGATCTGAATATCATCGCGTTGGAAGGCTTCTTGAACGTAAGCACGCTCATCGGTGTCCATACCAGCGTGATAACCCGCGGCGCGAATACCGTTATTGCATAGCTTCTCGGTCACCATCTCCACTTTCTTACGGCTACCACAGTAGATGATGCCGCAATTGCCCTTTTGTGTTTCTAGGTAGCGAACCACCTGTGACACGGGTTTGTGCTTCTCAACCAAGTTGTAGCGAATATTAGGGCGATCAAAGCTGCCTAAGTAAGTGTGCGGATCCAGGAGTTGCAAACGCGAGATAATATCTTTACGCGTGGCATCATCAGCGGTTGCTGTGAGCGCCATGTAAGGCACATGCGGAAAATATTGTTTAAGCTGACCTAATGATGCGTATTCAGGGCGGAAGTCGTGACCCCATTGAGAGATACAGTGCGCTTCATCCACCGCAATCATCGAAAGCGGTAAGCCTTGAAGACGTTCGATAAAGTCACGCATCAACACACGCTCTGGTGACACATACACCATTTTCAGCTGACCTGAATTCATACGATTGAACACATTCAGCAATTGGTCACGTGGCATTGAAGAGTTAATACACTCAGCGGCAACACCGTTGGCCTTCAGTTGGTCGACTTGGTCTTTCATCAACGAGATCAGCGGCGAGATAACCAGAGTCAGTCCTTCACGAACCAAAGCCGGAATTTGGTAACACAGAGATTTACCACCACCGGTTGGCATAATCACCAAGCTGTCTTTGCCTTCAACGGCCAAATCAATGACCTCTTGCTGACCATCGCGAAAGCTTTGATAGCCAAACACATCTTGCAAGATGGTTTGCGCATCATTCGCGGGAGTTGGTATTTGCTCAGCAATCAGAGTGGCGGTCATTGTGGTTCCTAATCGAGGTATGAAATCAGCAAGCATCTTCGGCAAGCAAGTCGCACATTGTAGAGGGGAACGCTGGCGAATTAAACCGCAAATTGTTAGGTGAAAAGGGTTATCGCTCCTATACTGACCAACTCTCTTATAAATCTTATTAATAAGCACTCAGTGCTAGAGAAAGATGCATGACACAGGAAGAACAACAACGTACGCGCCAAGGAGTTTTGCTTGCCGTCGGTGCCTACACAATGTGGGGTATCGCCCCTATATATTTCAAATCTTTAAGTGATGTTTCCCCGCTAGAGATCCTCAGCCACCGTGTAGTATGGTCTTTTTTCCTACTCGCTTTCTTACTACACATTGGCCGCAGCTGGCGTAAAGTCCGTGACACCCTGACCTCAAAACCAAAAATGCTCTATTTGGTAGCGACGTCTATTTTGGTGGGTGCAAATTGGCTGATCTTTATCTGGGCGGTGAATTCCAATCACATGCTCGACGCCAGTTTGGGGTATTACATCAACCCGCTGATTAACGTATTACTCGGAATGCTCTTCCTCGGCGAACGCTTACGTAAGCTGCAATGGTTTGCTGTGGCTCTGGCTGCGATTGGCGTATTAATCCAATTAATTGCCTTCGGCTCAGTACCGATCGTCGCCATTGCCCTAGCCTTTAGCTTTGGCTTTTATGGCTTGCTGCGTAAGAAAGTCAGCTTAGAAGCACAAACGGGTTTGTTCATTGAAACTCTGGTGATGCTGCCTCTCGCCGCAACCTACTTACTGTTTATTGCCGATAGCCCGACCTCAAACCTATCGATGAACCCGATGCAACTCAACCTGTTACTGGTTGCGGCAGGTGTGATTACAACGGTTCCATTACTGTGTTTTACTGGCGCTGCAACTCGCTTGAAGCTATCAACACTCGGTTTCTTCCAGTACATAGGTCCAAGCTTGATGTTCTTACTGGCGGTTCTGATCTACGGCGAAGCCTTTACCTCAGATAAAGCGATCACCTTTGCTTTCATATGGGGAGCACTGGTTATTTTCAGCTTTGATGGCCTGCGTAACAACAAGAAGAACAAACGCGCTAAACAGTGATATTGATCGTTTTTTACAAGACAATTCCTTAATACGCAGATAAGCTTGGTTGAATTGATGACTATTTGACCAAGCTTTTTTGTACCATGGATAAAGTCCACTACTACTCTACCCCAACAGAAGATATCAGCCTGATCCAAGCTCAATACCAAGAGTTTGCCTTTCAGCGTCACTATCATTTGGACTTTCACATCGGCTTAATTACCCAAGGGCAGCAAAAATTCGCCTATAAAGGGACAAGCCATCATGTCGGTGCAGGCCAAGTTGTTATCATGCCACCAGATGAGCTGCATGATGGGCACTCCAAACTCGATTCGGGTTATCAAGTCAGTGTGTTTGCAGTTTCTCCCCAGTGGTTTCAAGATCTTGCCGATCCCAAGCTAAATGGTCACACATTAGGCTTTTCTGAGTTGATCCTCTCCGATCAGGCTGCGTTTTTACAATTACGTAACTTACACGGTCTGTTAATCAATCAAAACATCAGCCAACTCGCTCAAGATTGCTTACCATTCGAGGGATTCTCGACGATTGTCGATCGTTATGCCAAATTTGGATCGAAGAGCGACATTAAACTGGGCAATCAATCGATTGATACACTCAAAGACTATTTGATGGCGAATTTGGATCAGCCCGTACGATTAGAACAACTGTCTGAGCTGTGCGGCTTAACCACAACTCAATTCCAACGCCACTTTAAGAACAGAATGGGCATCACCCCTTATGCGTGGCTGAGCCGTTTACGTATGGAACAGAGCATGCGCCTGATTAAATCTGGGATCTGTGGCACTAAGGTCGCGTACCAAGTAGGCTTCTATGATCAAGCACACTTCTCCAAAGCATTCAAAACCACATTCGGCGTACCACCCTCACAAATCAACTAGTGTTGATAATTTACAATTGCTCGATTTCAAATCGCGGTAAGCTACGCTCAATACGATTACTTATTTAAAATAGCGGCAACGTTATTGAGAACTGACATGAACGAAGTCACCATACTGATCACCCTCGCCTCTATCCATTTCATCGCTTTGATGAGCCCGGGCCCAGACTTTGCGTTAGTCGTGCAAAATGCGACACGCCACGGCAGACAAACAGGCTTGTACATTGCGCTTGGTTTATCTTGCGGGATCTTACTGCATTCGTTACTGAGCCTGACGGGAATCAGTTACCTAGTCCACCAGCAACCAACCCTATTTGCCATTATCCAGTTGGCTGGCGGTAGCTACTTGCTGTACTTAGGCTACGGTGCACTTAAAGCAACCTGGCAAATCATTCAGAACCACGACGATGACGACGATACCGTCAATGCCAAAGATCTGATTCTGACCAACAAGCGTCAGGCATTTTCGAAAGGGTTTGCGACCAATATTCTCAACCCAAAAGCTTTGGTGTTCTTTATTAGCTTGATGTCGAGCTTAGTGCCTGCCGACATGTCTCTATCAGGTAAAGGCTTTGCGCTTATTATCTTGTTTGGTCTGTCTCTGTTTTGGTTTTCACTACTGGCGTGGATGCTTTCGACTAAGGCTCTACAGAAGAAACTTAGCGAAGCAACGGTATACATCGATGGCTTATGTGGCGTGGTATTCAGCCTGATTGGCGCGAGTATTCTTTGGCAGTCGCTGTCCGGTTTAATCGCTTAAATTCGAATCAAGATTACAATTCGTTAACAACGCACTGGCTATCTAATCTTTCCGCTGCCAATCTAGCTCTGCATATTAAAAGGAGAAGATCATGCAGTGGAAAACAAAACTAACAACCCTCGCCACTTCTACCCTACTTTTTGCCTCTCACGTCAGTTGGGCAAATCAAGCTGCCGATTCCGTCGCACCCGAACAAAGTAGTGGTTTAGAAACCAAACAACTCGTTAAAGCCAACGATTGGATGGTCACCGCAGCCAACCCTCTTGCAACACAAGCCGGTGCTGATGTACTTGCCCGTGGTGGTAACGCAATTGACGCCATGGTTGCCGTGCAGCTTATGCTTGGCTTAGTGGAACCTCAGTCATCAGGTATTGGTGGCGGCGCGTTCCTTGTCTATTTTGATGGCAAAGACAAACAGCTCAAGACCTACGATGGCCGTGAAACTGCGCCACTTGATGCCACCCCACGTCTATTCCAAGACGAAAACGGACAACCGCTTAAATTCTATGATGCCGTGGTTGGCGGTCGTTCTGTTGCCACGCCGGGCACGGTGCAATTGCTGTGGGACACTCACCAGAAATACGGCAAGCTCGAATGGGCATCACTGATTAAACCTATCGCTCAGTTAGCTGAAGAAGGTTTTACTATCAGTCCACGTTTAGCCACCTTGATTGAAAACGACCAAGAACGTCTGAGCCGCTTTGCGACAACTAAAGCCTACTTCTTCAATGCCGATGGCAGCCCGAAAGCCGCTGGCACGCAACTTAAGAACCCTGAATACGCGGCAACGTTACACGCTATCTCGAAGGATGGTGCTAAAGCTTTCTACCAAGGTGAGATTTCTGCCGACATCATTAACACAGTACAAACAGCGAAAGGTAACCCGGGCGTATTGGCACAGAAAGATTTCGACGCCTATTCGATCAAGCAGCGCGAACCGGTTTGTTCTGCTTATGAAAGCTACGATATTTGCGGAATGGGGCCACCAAGTTCAGGTGCGTTAACGGTTGGACAAATCCTTGCAATGACTGAGCAGTTTGACCTCAAATCATGGGGGCCAAACGACGCAAAATCTTGGCAAGTGTTAGCAGACGCTTCTCGCTTAGCCTTTGCAGACCGTGGTATGTACATGGCAGACCAAGATTATGTGCCTATGCCAACCCAAGGGTTAGTGAATACTGACTATTTGCAGGAGCGTGCTCAGTTAATTACCGCAGGTAAGGCATTAGACAGCGCACCTTCAGGCACCCCACCGTGGGATCATGCGATGCAGAGAAGCCAAGATGTTTCTATTGAGTTGCCGTCCACCAGCCACTTCAACATTGTCGATAGTGATGGCAATGTCGTATCGATGACTACCACTATTGAGAATGCCTTTGGCTCACGTTTGATGGTTAGAGGTTTCCTACTCAATAACGAACTAACCGACTTCTCATTCAAGACTCATAACGATGGCAAACCTATCGCGAACCGACTTGAACCGGGTAAGCGCCCACGTTCTTCAATGGCACCGACCATCATCATGCAAGACGATAAACCTTACATGGCAATTGGCTCTCCGGGAGGCAGCCGTATCATAGGTTATGTGGCACAAGCGATCATTGCTCACACCCAATGGGACATGGATATCCAACAAGCGATCAACCAACCACACTTCCTAAATCGCTTCGGTACCTTAGATTTGGAAAAAGGAACATCAGCGGAAAACTTCAAACCTGAGCTAGAAAAGATGGGATTTGAGGTCAACGTTCGCGATCTTAACTCGGGTTTACACGCTATTCGCATCACAAAAGATGGTCTAGAAGGTGCTGCAGACCCTCGCCGTGAAGGTGCAGCTATTGGCCAATAGGGAATAATCCTCCCTTTTTACTCGCAGCCTTGTGCGAGATCTCTCACAAGGCAGTGAGTAAATATCGATATTTGATGACGAAATTAGTCACCCACAAACCGTAACCGATTGAAATTAAACAATACGTACATTTATCATTCAAATAATTATATAGAAATTCGCTTATGCACCATTGCTGATAAATAAGGAATCGGTAATATGAATGGTGTCGGAAGGATGCTGACACGGAACAGGAAACGCCAAGGACTTGGTTATCTTCAGGATGAAGATTCGATTACTCAGGATGAATAATCGGCATGGATAGCGAAATGGACATTGAATGGACGCAATAGTAACTAGGATGGTTGCTACTAAGGAAAGACAATGGACACCTCTGGACGAGGAAAGGACTGAACATCAGGATGATGTAAAGGACACCGCTCAAGGAACAAGTGACGCGCGCTAACGAGGATTGTTGGCAGATCAGGATAAGATCAAGGACACCGCTAGGAAGGCGACGAAAGGAATACGCTGAAGGATAACAGCACACTATCATGGATTTGATGCATGGAGCACACTTAGTAGCCGGATTGCTGCGAGTAAGACTATAGACCCCGATGAGCGCAAGCTCTCGGGGTTTTTCTTTATCTGTCGCTTCACTTATCCCTCTCTCAATCAAGTAAATCAAAGACCTTTGATTACAATTCGGACATTTAAAGCATTCACTTCTTAACCACTTCAGAGTAACGTAAGTCGAACTAGGCTCAACTAGTTTCATAACCATAATTAAACTAAGGACAATTCATGTCACACGTTACCTTCAAAGGCGCTGCTGTACCGCTAACAGGCACATTCCCACAAACTGGCGAACAAGCACCAAGCTTTGCACTTGCTGCAGGCGATCTTTCTGAACTGACTCTTGCTTCTCTTGAAGGCAAGAAAGTGGTTCTAAACATCTTCCCAAGCATCGACACAGCAACTTGTGCAACGAGCGTACGTACGTTCAACGCAAAAGCGGCAGAACTTGAGAACACGGTTGTTGTTTGTATTTCTGCTGACCTACCATTTGCTGCGGGTCGCTTCTGCGAACTAGAAGGCATTGAAGGCGTTCAACACGCTTCGACTTTCCGTTCTCCTACATTCGCATCAGACTACGGCGTAGCGATTGCTGAAGGTCCGCTATCAGGCCTAACTACACGTGCAGTTGTCGTTGTTGATGAAAAAGGTGTGGTAACACACAGCGAGTTGGTTGCAGAGATCACTGAAGAACCAAACTACGAAGCGGCACTTGCAGCACTGTAAGTCTCCTTTCTAGGCAGGAATGCCTTAAGCTCGGAACCTGCCTATTTAGACTGGTTTCGAGCAATAAAAAAGAGCAGCCATTGGCTGCTCTTTCTGTTTTTAATGCGGATTACTTTTGAATGCTGAACGGTTTTTAAAGACCAAACTGCTTTTTAGATATTAAAGTAGCAGATTAAAGCTGTTCTAAACGCGCGTAAGCCGTCACTAACCACTTGATGCCTTCACCGTTAAACGCGACTTGAACTCGGCTTTGCGGGCCACTTCCTTCAAAGTTGATGATAGTACCTTCACCAAACTTAGGGTGCTTCACGCGAGAGCCCAAGCTAAAGCCTGTTTCATTGAAGTTCTCTTTCACAGCGGTTTGGCTAAAGCGACCACTGCTTGCAGGGCGGCTGACTTGCGCTTTCATACGCACTTCATCCAGACAGGTTTCTGGCAGCTCACGAATAAAACGTGATGGCTTATGATATTTGTCCTGACCGTACAGACGACGCATCTCAGCATAAGTGATGTAAAGCTTCTCCATCGCACGGGTCATGCCTACGTAACACAGGCGACGCTCTTCTTCTAAACGCCCCGCTTCTTCGGCCGACATCTGGCTTGGGAACATGCCTTCTTCGACACCCACCATGAACACCATTGGAAACTCTAGGCCTTTAGCACTGTGCAAAGTCATTAACTGAACCGCATCGTCAAACTCATCGGCCTGACCTTCACCCGCTTCCAAAGCTGCGTGAGTTAAGAACGCCGTCAGCATGCTCATCTCATCCGCTTCTTCCGGCTTTTCAAACTGGCGCGTTGCCGTTACCAATTCTTCCAAGTTCTCGATACGTGCCTTCGACTTCTCACCCTTCTCTTGCTCGTACATCGCAAACAGACCCGACGATTTAATCACGTGGTCGGTTTGTTCATGCAGGCTAAGTTCTAACGTGTCATCTTCAAGCGCATTAATCAGCTCGATAAAGCGACTCAATGCACCCGCAGCACGACCGGGTAGCACTTGCTCCTCTATCAAAGCAACACTGGCTTCCCACATGGTTGCACCACGATCACGAGCGGCAAGACGAATCGTTTCTAACGTTTTATCACCCAAGCCACGCGTTGGCGTATTAACCACACGTTCAAACGCGGCATCATTACTGCGATTACTCATTAAGCGCATGTAGCTCAAGGCATCTCTGATTTCTTGACGCTCGAAGAATCGCATACCGCCGTAGATTCGGTAAGGTAGACCACCTTGAATCAAAGCTTCTTCAAGAACTCGAGATTGGGCGTTATTACGATAAAGCATCGCGGTATCTTCTAACGCACCGCCTTTCTCTTGCCACTCTTTGATTTTGCTAACCGTGAAACGTGCTTCATCTAACTCGTTATAAGCTGAGTACACAGAGATTGGCTCGCCATCGTTGCCATCAGTCCACAGCTCTTTACCCATACGCTCGGTGTTGTTCGAGATAAGCTCGTTCGACGCCTGCAGAATGGTTTTGGTTGAACGGTAGTTTTGTTCAAGTCGAACCGTCGAAGCACCTGGGAATTCATCCAAGAACTTCTGAATATTTTCGATCTTCGCACCACGCCAACCATAGATAGATTGGTCATCATCGCCTACGATCATCACGCGACAATCTGGGCCAGCCATCATGCGAAGCCAAGCGTATTGGATGTTGTTGGTATCTTGGAATTCGTCGACAAGGATATGCTTAAAGCGTGCTTGGTAGTGCTCTCGGATGTGTTTCTTATCGCGTAATAGCTCATGCGATCTCAGCAAGATTTCCGCAAAGTCGACCAAGCCAGCACGGTCACATGCTTCTTGGTAAGCAGAATAGATCTTTAACCACGTTTGAGTTATTGGATCATGGTAGGCGTCAATGTGACTTGGGCGTAATCCCTCGTCTTTCTTACCATTGATCCACCAAGAAGCTTGCTTGGCAGGCCACTGCTTTTCATCAAGGTTTTGCGCCTTGATTAAGCGGCGTAGCAAACGAATCTGATCATCAGAATCAATGATCTGGAAATCTTCTGGCAGTTTTGCATCTAGGTAGTGAGCACGAAGGATGCGGTGACAAATACCGTGGAAGGTGCCGTTCCACATGCCTGACGAACTACCCATCATCAACTCTTCAATACGACCACGCATCTCTGCTGCCGCTTTGTTGGTGAAGGTAACCGACATAATAGAGAACGGCGATGCTTGCTCTACGCTTTGCAGCCAAGCAATACGATGCACCAACACTCGCGTTTTACCACTGCCTGCACCTGCCAGAATAAGTAGGTTTTCTAAAGGTGCCGCGACCGCCTCACGTTGTTTATCGTTTAGGCCATCGAGTAAAAGCGAAGGATCTATCATTGGATATGCTCACTACTGGGTATTTATACATAAAAGTTGATTATAACCTAAACACTAGGCTGCGTTTAGGATAATAAGAAGAAAAAACAATCAAAAATTAACATCATTAATTCAATAACTTAAGAGATGAAACATCATTAATATTGATAATTTTTATAATACCGTGAAATTATTTCCCGGTTGTTCCAATCCTTTTTAGTAAGCAAGTTAACAATCCATTAACCTGCGATATGAAAATACTATTAAGTCCTAGAGGGAATGACTATGAAAAATTCTAATCTTGCTGTTACAGCTGCAATCACAAGTGTACTAGCGTTCGGCGGTGCAGTTCTTACATCAGCACCTGCGGAAGCAGC
Source organism: Vibrio sp. 10N.247.311.12 (assembly GCF_041467515.1). NCBI lineage: Bacteria > Pseudomonadati > Pseudomonadota > Gammaproteobacteria > Vibrionales > Vibrionaceae > Vibrio > Vibrio sp. 10N.247.311.12. Next base: position 15,516 of record NZ_JBFSUV010000054.1, on the reverse strand, counting down.
AGCAAAAGAAAAATGCTACGGCGTGGCAAAAGCTGGCCAAAATGATTGTGCAACCAAAACAAGCTCATGTGCGGGTACAGCAAAAGAAGACAACCAATCCGATGCATTCGTAGTCGTACCTAAAGGGCTATGTGGCAAATTATCAGGTGGTAACACTCAATCATCATAATTGAGCTGCTTAGTATGGTGAGCTGACATTCAGCTCACCTCCACTTCTTGTTAGGAGAATCGTTGTGACTCAAACTCTTCACCCCTACGCAGGGGTTGGCCTTAGAACACCGCACTTGGACTTCTTTAGCCAAAATCCAGCCTTAGTAAGTTGGTTAGAAGTTCACAGCGAGAACTACTTCTTAGCTCAATCACCGCAACGACAACAACTCAGAGAAATTCGTCACGCACACAACATCAGTTGTCACGGTGTTGGGTTGTCGCTAGGTTCTGTTGAGCGCATCAATCAACATCATCTTGTGCAATTAAAAGAGCTCATTGATGATATCGAACCCTTCTTGGTTTCTGATCATCTCAGTTGGAGTCAGACAGGTGGTCATTACTTCAATGACTTGCTACCGCTGCCTTACACAGAAGAAGCATTGGAAGTCTTCTGTCGTAATGTCATCGAGGTTCAAGACAGCTTGCAACGCCCGATGTTGATTGAGAACCCATCGAGCTACCTATCCTTCAAGCATTCTACTATTCCTGAGTGGGAGTTTTTGGCTGAGGTACAAAAGCGTACTGAGTGTCGCCTACTGCTCGATTTCAATAATATTTTCGTCTCATCTTTTAATCATGGCTTTAGTTGTGAAGAGTACTTAAACGGAATACCAGCAGACAAAGTTGAAGAGATTCACTTGGCAGGTTTTACCAAAAAGAAGCTTGAACAAGGTGAGATCTGGATAGACACACACAGCAAACCTGTCTGTGATGAAGTGTGGCAGTTGTACACCCAATGGATACAGCAACACGGTTCGCGCCATACCTTGATAGAGTGGGATTTAGATATCCCACAGCCACAAGTTTTATTGTCTGAAGCAACCAAAGCCAGTGACATCTTGTATCAACACGACAAGTTCAACCAAAGGAGTCGCGCCTCATGAGCCACTCCCTAGCAGAGGTTCAATTGGAGTTTGCTAACGCCCTACGCTATCAAAACAATGGTGAGTACTGCGACATAGTGAGCGACCATTTTACCGATGAACAACGCATCCAGATTTACCGTAATAACTTTGTGATCAGCTTGAGCGAAGTTCTGGCAGCAACCTACCCACTCACTGAAATGTTGGTTGGTGAAGAGTGCTTCCAACAGATGGCTCATCAACATGTCTTACATTATCCATCGACCTCTGGTGATGTCAGTGGTTACGGTGAACACTTTGAACAGACTATCCAAGCCTTTCCTGCCGTTATTGAGGCTGTACCTTATCTCGGTGAAGTGGCTTTGTATGAATGGCAGAAAGATAGCTTGGTAAGGTTTTCGTCACAAGCACATGTCGACCAGAGACCTCTTTCTTGCCTTGCAGATGTACCACAAGAGCAACAAGGCGCTTTAGTCTTTCATCTCAAAGATTCAATAACACTGATTCATTCTAGTTACACGATTATCGCGCTTGAACACGCCATCTATCAGCAGCAACTTGATGGGCTAGACATCAACCAAGCTGAATTTGGGGTGTTAATCCGAGCTGAGAATTCACAGGTTGAGAGCCATAGTTTGAGTGAAGAGAGCCACCAACTCCTCACTGAATTGCAATCAGGTCGAACACTCTCAGCAATCGATCCTTTATTGCTACAACATCTGAATACTGTTATGGCGCTAAACGTCATCTCAGGTTTTTCAATCAATGCCGAATTGGAGGCATAACATGGATAACAACACAGTCACGAACATGATGGCTCAATACGACAGTTTGATTGAGAAATCACAGGCACTTTTTGTTCCAGTGCTTCTACTATTTTGTCGCCTTTGGGTGGCGTGGGTATTCTTTAATTCTGGACTCACCAAGATAGCTACTTGGGATAGCACGCTTTACTTGTTTGAATTGGAATACCAAGTGCCACTGCTACCTTGGGAATTGGCTGCTTACATGGGCACTGCCGCTGAGTTAATTCTACCGATGTTTTTAGCGCTCGGTTTATTAACACGACCTATGGCTGCGGTGTTGTTCGTTTTCAATATCATTGCTGTCGTGTCTTACCCTGTATTGTGGGATCAAGGCTTCTACGATCATCAGCTTTGGGGGTTAATGATTCTTATCGTTGTCGTGTGGGGCGCAGGACCATTCTCACTTGATAGAGTTTTGAAAGCGCAGTTCAGGAATTAAAATAAGTTTTCACCTCTTTTGAACTGCTAAAGCTAAATGCTACAGCCCAACCGCAAGAAACCACTCAATTGAGTGGTTTCTTTTTTAACTGGGATAAGCTTACTTATTTAGAAAAGCTTGTAGCTCTTCAGCAGAGATGCCTTGCTCTGCAAGTTCTTTTGCCAATAGCTGAACCTGCTCACCCTTACGAGACTCTACCACACGCTGAAATTGGTAAATGATATCTCGCAAAGTATCGATTGGAACTTGTTTTGCCGCACTGCGAATACGCTCTTCACTTTGGTTGCCTAGCTCTTTAAGCAGTTTACCAAACATGACCTTTTCAGGTGCATCTTCCATTTGTTCTAAGACGCGCGCCATTTCGTAGGTTGTTAATGACATTACAGTATTTTCCGTTGGGGACTAACGTTTCAATGAGTGACAAATATACCATGTTTTAACGTTTCGAAAACCGCCATTTGTATATTTTGTCACCCTTGTAACTTATGCCTTAGCAAACGTCGTGTGCCAAGACTTACCCGCTTTGCTCGCAAGCACTAATAACGCAGGAACAATCAGGAACATTTGCAGAGCAATCATCACTTGCGACGTTAAATCAAGACGTTGCATGGTACCCACAAGAAGCCCTGAACCGCTCATTTGGAACAAGCCAAGCAGCGCAGCAGCTGTACCCGCACGGTCACCGAAAGGTTCTAGAGCTTTACCTGCCGCAGCACCAAGAATCCAAGCAAAGCCAACTGACGATAAGAAGATCGGTAGCATGAACGCGATTGGAGTAGCGTGCTCAGCAAGCACCAACATAATCACACCCGCTAAGCCCAGCGTCGAGATACCAACCACCAGTGCTTTATAGGTACCAAAACGGTCCATAAATTTAGGTGCAGTAAACGCAGCTGCAATGTTGATGGCCGCATTAACACCAAACCAGAAAGTAAACTCTTTCATGGTCAGGCCTAGGTTTTCCATCAACACAACTGGTGCAGAGGTTACATAAGCGAGGATAACCGCCATCGCCATCAGACACAAGGTTGCGTGGAAAAGGAATGATGGTGTTTTCAATACTGACCAGTATCGCTCAAGCTTGAATACCGCAACCTTTTCTGTCGCAGGGTTAGACTCTTTCATTTGGAAGAATAAGATAGTGCCAACAACGACAGCAAAGCCTGCCATAAAGCTAAAGTTCGAGCGCCAACCAAATTGATGTGTTAACCAAGCGCCAAGAATGGGTGCCAAAGCAGGAATAAAACAGATTGCACCATTAAGGTAGCTGATCATACGGCCACTCTTCTCTGGGCCAAATAGATCGCGAACCGTTGCAAAGGCTGCTACAGAAGTCGCACAAGCTCCTAAGCCTTGTAGCAGCCGAGCCATTAGCATCATATCAATCGATTGAGCTGCCCACGCCAAGCAAGCACTCAATGCATAGATACTAACACCTCCCAATGCAACGGTTCGACGTCCTAGCTTATCAGCCAAAGGGCCAGCAAATAATTGCCCGACACCCATGGCGAATAAAAACCAGGTAATCGTATCTTGTGCTAGTGCATGTTCCACGTGAAACGCTGTCGAAATTTGTGGCAGAGCTGGTAGGTAGATATCAATAGCCAGAGGGCTAAATAAAACCAACATTGCCAATAAAGCAACCTGCAGTTTACTAGGGGTTGGAAGCGCGTTAGAAGGCACAAGATTCTCCGAATGAGTTAATTTAGGTGCATAATAACCAACTAAAGATATGAACAAAAATGGCATATACTCATTAGCATTATTCCAAATAGGAAACTCATATGAATATTGAGAAACTATCGCGCCTCGACCTCAATCTATTAGTTTGCTTGCAGGTGCTGATGGAAGAGCTAAGTGTGACTCGCACCGCCCACCGATTGTGCCTAAGCCAGTCAGCGGTTAGTAAGTCATTGGCCAAACTTCGTGAGCAATTTAATGATCCCCTTTTCACGCGAAGTGCTCATGGTCTGCGACCAACACCAAAGGCGGTCTTTCTCAAACCTCGATTAGAAACGCTGATCAACCAACTTGATGTGCTCACCCAACCAGAGACCTTCATTCCCAACAACAGTGACCACAGTTTTCACATTGCGGCTGTTGAGAGCGTTTACCCACTTATTCTTCCCCACTTTTTACCAGCGATATTTCGACAAGCCCCTAAGGTGAATATCAACACCCACGCTTGGACGGAGCAAACCTTTAAGAAGCTGCAGCTCGGTGAGCTCGATATCGGACTCACAGGTAAAGACATCGACATCAACGACGCACGTTTAACTATGCTGCCGCCAGATGATATTTGCGAGCAAGAGATCTACCGTGACGCGCAGATGTGTGTGCTAAGACGCAACCACCCCGCTCTGAATGGCAAATGGGATCTGGAAACCTACCTTGCACAGCGTCATGTACAAGTAAGATGTGATGGTAACGATCGTTGGCTGCTCGACTATAAGCTTGCCGACCTTGGTCACCAACGTGATATCGCTATTTCTGTTCCAGACTTCAATAGCGCCGCAAGCCTATGTACCTACACCGACTTTGTGTTTACTGCACCAAGCCACTTTACTTACCTCGTCGCCAAGCAACTCGACTTAGTGGTTGTCCCTTTACCGATGGAATTCCCACCGATGGCATACACTCTGTTTTGGCACCGTGACAGAGAAAATGACCCAGCGTTAACTTGGCTACGAGATATCATCAAAGAAAAAACTCTGCACCTTAGATAAAAATGGCGTACAGCGTTTGCAGCAAACGAACAAAAGCGCTAGCTTATTGACCTAATAAGTCCCCTCGCATGTATATCGACTGTGAGTGTTAACAAGGACCCTAACAATAAGGATAAACACAGATGCACAATATCACTGCTGAACGCGTTGCTGCGGTTCGAGCTTGGCTTGAAACAAACAACCTAGATGCCGTTATCATTCCACATGAAGACGAATATCTAGGTGAATACGTTCCTGCTCATAACGAGCGACTTCACTGGTTAACAGGTTTCACTGGCTCTGCTGGTGCGGCAGTTATCACTCGTGAGAACGCTGCTATTTTTGTTGATGGTCGCTACACGGTTCAGGTTCGTAAGCAGGTACCAGCAGAGTTATTTGAGTATCGCCACCTTATTGAAGAGCCGGCTTTAGATTGGATCACCAGTTCTCTAGCACAAGGCGGCAAGGTTGCATTCGACCCACGCATGCACACTGCTGCTTGGTTGAAAGGCGCTCAAGCTAAACTGGCAGAGAAAGTTGAACTAACAACACTATCTTCGAATCCAATTGATGAGCTTTGGTCTGATCGTCCTGAGCCGGTGGTATCTGATGTTCGCTTAATGGCAACAGACGCAGTAGGCCAATCAAGTGAAAGCAAACGTGCGGAGATTGCTGGCTTACTAAAAGCCAAAGGTGCTGATGCCGCTATCCTTACGGAACTCGATTCGATCTGTTGGTTGCTTAACATTCGCGGCTTGGACGTATCTCGCCTACCTGTTGTGTTATCCAATGCGATCATCCACGCCGATGAAAGCGTCGACTTCTTCCTAGACCCAGCTCGTATTCCTACGGGCTTTGAAGCACACGTTGGCAATGGTATTCGCGTATCTCACCCATCAGAGCTTGAAGCACGCCTTCAATCTTTGGAAGGCAAAAATGTATCTGTCGATTCAGGTACCAGTAACGCTTGGTACACGCTGGTTCTACAAAACTCTGGTGCTCATATCATTGAAGCAGCAGACCCATGCCTAATGCCAAAAGCAGCAAAGAATGAAACTGAAATTGCCGGCATGAAAGCGTGTCACATTCGTGATGGTGTTGCGATGGCGAAGTTCCTATCTTGGATTGATGCAGAAGTCACGCAAGGTAATCTGCACAATGAAGCTGTGCTAGCAGACAAAGTTCAATCATTCCGCGAACAAGACCCAACGCTGATGGACTTAAGTTTTGACACGATTTCAGCAGCAGGCGGCAACGCAGCAATGTGTCACTACAACCACGAGAACCAACCTGAACCAGGTCAGTTAGAGATGAATACTCTTTACCTAGTCGATTCAGGCGGTCAGTACCTAGATGGTACAACCGACATCACTCGAACTATCGCGATTGGCCAGCCAAGCGACGAAATGATCCAGCAGTTCACGTTAGCGCTTAAAGGTCACATCGGTATCGCGCGTGCACGTTTCCCACAGGGTACTCGTGGTTTCCAACTTGATATTCTAGCTCGCCAACACTTATGGGCAGAAGGCTTCGACTACGACCACGGTACTGGTCACGGAGTTGGTCATTTCCTAAGTGTTCATGAAGGTCCGCAAAGCATCTCTAAGAAGCTAATCGATGTACCTCTTGTTGAAGGCATGGTGTTATCAAACGAGCCGGGTTACTACCGTGCAGATGAATTTGGTATCCGTATCGAAAACCTAGAACTGGTGGTTGAGCTGCCAACTCAAGGTGACTTCTCAGTACTAACGTTTGAGTCGCTAACACGTTGCCCTATCGATAAGCGCAACATCAACGTCGATTTACTGACACGACCTGAACTTGCATGGCTTAATGATTACCACCAGAAAGTATGGAACGATGTTAGCCCATTAGTTGAAGGTGATACATTGGAATGGTTACGCCAATCAACCACTCCACTTGCTCATGCTTAATGCTTAATGCTTAGCTAATTCAAACTTAATGAAATGAAAAACGGCCACCTTAGGGTAGCCGTTTTTATTTGTCGATTTAACTTCGTCGATGTTTCACGTGGAACATAAATCTGCGTGTTCGCTAACCAGAGTAAGCACTGTGCCAGTCTCGCCACACAGGATCAAAACCACGTTGACGAATCATTGACTCAACATCGGCAGCACTTCGCTCATCACTTATTTCAAATTGCTCGAGTTCTTCTTCATCAGAAGCATAACCACCAGGCTGGGTTTTAGACGCAGCCGACATACTGGTGATTCCCAATGGCAACACATTGTCGCGGAAAGCTGCAGACTCACGAGTCGAGAGAGACAATTCAACCTCAGGGTTTAATAAGCGATACGCACAGATAAGTTGAACCAACTGTTTATCACTCATAATCGATTTAGGCTGCAAACCACCCTCACACGGACGAAGACGTGGGAATGAAATCGAGTAACGTGTTTGCCAATAAGTACGCTCAAGATAGTCTAAGTGAGCGGCCACGAAGAAACAGTCGGTACGCCAATCTTCCAAGCCAATCAAAGCGCCAATACCTATCTTATCAATACCCGCTTTTGCCAAACGATCGGGCGTTTCGAGCCGGTATTCAAAATCCATTTTATTGCCACGCAAGTGGTGTTCCGCGTAGGTACTTGGGCTATACGTTTCTTGGTAAACCATCACCGCATCTAAGCCGAGAGTTTTAAGCTCTGCGTAGTCATCTTGATCAAGCGGCTGCACTTCCATCGCAAGATAGTTAAATTGTGCCTTAATATTCGGTAGCACTTCACGGAAGTACTTCATCCCGACCTTGGTTTCATGTTCACCAGTCACCAACAATACACTATCAAACTTCATCTTTTTGATAGCGGCACTTTCAGCATCGATTTCATCTAAAGTAAGTGTGCGACGCTTAATGCGGTTCTCCATTGAGAAACCACAATACGTGCACGCATTCGCACATAAGTTTGAGAGGTACAATGGAATATACAACGACATTGTATTGCCGAATCGCTTGCGTGTGAGTGCCAACGATTGTTGCGCCATCTGCTCTAAGTAAGGTTCTGCTGCCGGAGAGATAAGAGCCTTAAAGTCTTCCAAGTCGCGTTTAGGTTTACTCAGAGCGCGCTCAACATCCGCTGCCGTTTTACTGAAGATGGACATACCAATGTCATCCCAGTTGAGCTGTTTAAATCGATCAACAAACGTCATAAGGACACTACTCGTCTAGGAATGAAGTTAGCGGACTAGAAGCAACCGCATGAGACACCTGTCCAGCAAGACCAGAAAGGTAAGCCATACGGCCAGCTTCAACTGCCAGTTTAAAAGCAATCGCCATATCAACGGGTTGTTGAGAAGCCGCAATTGCAGTATTAACTAACACGGCATCCGCGCCCATTTCCATTGCACGAGTAGCATGAGATGGCGCACCAATACCAGCGTCAACAATCACAGGGACGTTCGCTTGGTCGATAATGATCTCTAAGAAGTCTGCCGAAGCGATACCTTTGTTCGACCCAATCGGCGCACCTAGCGGCATAACCGCAGCACAACCCACCTCTTCCAATCGTTTACACAACACTGGGTCAGCATGACAGTAAGGCAACACAACAAAGCCATCTTTAACCATTTGCTCAGCCGCTTTTAATGTCTCAATTGGGTCTGGCATCAAGTACTTTGGATCAGGGTGAATTTCCAGTTTGAGCCAGTTTGTGCCTAGCGCTTCGCGAGCCAAATGCGCAGCAAAGATGGCATCCTTCGCGTTCTTCGCCCCGGAGGTATTTGGTAACAAGTTCACGCCAGCATCAATGATGGGCTGTAAAATATCATCTTGCTCAGAGCGAATATCAACTCTCTTCAACGCCATGGTTGCCAGTTGAGAACCGGAAGCTTCGATAGCACTCGCCATTAAATGTTTATTCGCGAACTTGCCGGTTCCAGTGAACAGACGTGATTGAAACGTTTTATCTGCGATGGTTAACATGGTTAGCCCCCTGCAATAGCTTGGAAAAGAGAGATAGCGTCGCCTTCATTAACGACCGTTTGTTGCCACTGGCTACGCGGGACAACCGCATTATTGATAGCAAATACACAACCTAGATCAGGTAATGCTAGAACTTGGATAATGTCCGCTAGAGACGACGAGTGTGCTACTTGTTCTGATTGTTCGTTTATCGAGATCGTTATATGGCTCATTGGATTTCTTATTCTAAATAGTTAACTGTAGATGTGCAGCAAACGGGGCATTCACTATCTTGAGTGACACTTAAGTTTTGCCAGTTCATCGTCTGACCATCAAACAGTTTGAGCTGATGTGTTGCAACCTGGAACTCGCCAGTGCTAATACGTTGAATCGCTGCCAGTGCTTGGAGGTTGCCTATGGTGCCAACAACTGGGCCGATGATGCCGCTATCGCTACAACGTGTCGTTTGTGGATGATGACTGAACGGGAACAAACAGTGATAGCACCCTTTCTGCATCTGATAATCAAAGACAATAAACTGACCTTTCCATCCGATCGCAGAACCAGAAACCAAAGGTGTCTTGCTACCAAAACATGCTTGGTTAACCTGCTGACGTGACTCAAAGTTGTCAGTACAATCCAACACCAAATCAGCGAGCATCACCTCAAGCTCAAGCTGGCTCTGAGTCATTCGCCTATTGATGGTTCTCACTTGGTTTCGACCATTAAGCTCAGTCAGTTTTTGCTTCAGAGCTTCGACCTTAGGCGAACCTAACTGGCTTTCCTTGAACGCAACTTGTCGTTGAAGGTTAGACGAATCCACACAATCATCATCAACTAATACGATTTTCCCGATACCGGAAGCCGCAAGATAGAGAGCCGCAGCATTGCCTAAGCCACCACAACCGATGACCAATACATGGCTATCTAATAGATTGCGTTGCCCTTGCTCACCCACTTCAGGAAGTGCGAGTTGTCGTTGATAACGAATGAATTCGAAATCATTCAGCATGACTTAGCTCCTGAGTTACCTCTTTAGCAGCACCTGAAGAACGGTCAGCCATTAATGCTTCGAAGAACTCAATCACTTGTTTTGGGTCTTCGGCTAACGTAATCGCACGTACAACAGCAAGGCTCGATACCCCACAACTCCACACCTGTGCGGCCGTCGACTGGTCAATTCCACCAATCGCAACTGTCGGATAACCGGTGAGTTCTTCTGTGTATGGGATAGTATCAATCAGCTGCTGATAGAGAGATAAACGCACAAGTCCTTGAGGCTTCGATGGCATCTGCTTAGTGGTGGTTGGGAATATATGCCCCAGCGCAATATAGCTTGGGTTGATTTGCACAATGCGTAGCAACTCGTAATAACCATGAGTCGATAGACCGATCTTAATACCAGCTTGGCTCAGTTGAGATAGGTTGGATTCTTCGATGTCCTCTTGCCCCAAATGAACACCAAAAGCATCATGCTTAAGTGCCAATTGCCAATAGTCATTGATAAAAACCTGAGCGTTGTGCTCTCTACCGAGTTCGATAGATCGCGCGATTTGTTGTTCTAAATCTGCTTGCTGTGGGTTCTTAATACGCAGTTGAACTGTGTTAATTCCAAGCTTGAGCAGCCTTTCGATCCACTCAACATCATCAACCACTGGGTATAGTCCTAGGCTACTCTTACTCAATTCCGGGAACGACAGTGATGTTCCTTGGTGCGCCCAACCAACACTAATATCCAGTCGCTCATCTTCGAGAACGGGAATAGGAAAGTTTTGATAGTTTGCTGGCCATGTTCCACGTGAAACACTAGATGCTGCGCGAGCTAAAACCAGTGCATCTTCTAATGGGAATTCCAACGCCAACAAAGTAAGTAACCAAGCAAAGTGGCCACGACTATCTAACTCCTGATGAGCTGGAGTTTCACTCTTGATAGCACGATTAGAATCTAGCTGTGACCAGATATCCAATGCAGCTGAGTCATCTAAGACACCGATATAGATGGTATTCGGAGTTTGTGCCAAGGCATCGCGGACACCAGCTAGCGCCACTGAATGACTGTAATAAACGATATGATCAAGCTCACTTGAGCGACACTCCGCCAATGAATCAACATCATGAGCAAAACCAATAGATAACGCTTGCTGAGCATCAACGATAGAGAAGCATTGAGTTGGGCTTACACCCAACTCAACTGCATCGGTTGCCAAGCCTTGTCGCTTAGCAACCAATAGACAGCTTTGCACCTCTCCCGTTAGCTCAATATTTTGAGATGGGATAAGAATCTTCACTGTCATTATTCCTCTAATTGAGCTTCTTTTGCGCCTACTGCTGGGTGATAAAGTTCAGAGCCAGTATCACGGAACTCTTGTGATTTCTGACGCATCCCTTCCAACGGATTATCAAGCATCTTAATCTCGATAGCCTGATCAGCAGCCACTTGTTCAGTGTCTTTCGCGTACTCTCGAACTTCTTGAGAGATCTTCATTGAACAGAATTTAGGTCCACACATAGAGCAGAAGTGAGCAACCTTGCCCGATTCTTGTGGCAGGGTTTCATCGTGGAAAGAACGGGCTGTTTCTGGATCTAAAGCTAGATTAAATTGGTCTTCCCAACGGAATTCAAAACGAGCTTTAGATAATGCATTATCTCGGATTTGTGCGCCCGGATGCCCTTTTGCCAAGTCTGCTGCATGTGCTGCCAGCTTGTAAGTAATCAAGCCAGTCTTCACATCTTCTTTATTTGGTAAGCCCAAATGCTCTTTAGGTGTTACATAACAAAGCATCGCACAGCCGTACCAACCAATCATCGCCGCGCCAATACCAGAGGTAATGTGGTCATAACCCGGTGCAATATCAGTGGTCAGCGGGCCTAACGTATAGAAAGGCGCTTCATGGCAGTGCTCTAACTGCTCATCCATGTTCTCTTTAATAAGATGCATAGGTACATGTCCAGGACCTTCAATGATCACCTGAACATCGTATTCCCAAGCCACTTTAGTTAACTCACCTAGAGTACGTAACTCCGAGAACTGAGCCTCATCATTGGCATCTGCAATAGAGCCAGGACGTAGGCCGTCACCTAGTGACAAAGCCACATCGTACTTCGCACAGATCTCACAGATCTCGCGGAAGTGTGTGTATAGGAAGCTTTCTTGGTGATGTGCAAGACACCATTTCGCGATAATAGAGCCACCACGAGAAACAATACCTGTCACACGCTTAGCCGTCATAGGAACATAACGAAGAAGCAAACCAGCATGGATAGTGAAGTAATCAACGCCCTGCTCCGCTTGTTCAATCAAAGTATCGCGCATCACTTCCCAGTTAAGGTCTTCGGCTACGCCATTCACTTTCTCAAGCGCCTGATACATAGGAACCGTACCAATCGGCACTGGGCTATTACGTAGGATCCATTCACGAGTCTCGTGGATATTACGGCCAGTAGAAAGATCCATTACGGTATCGCCGCCCCAGCGAGTCGACCATACTAGCTTCTCAACTTCTTCTTCAATCGAAGAGCTTACTGAAGAGTTACCGATATTAGCGTTCACTTTCACTAAGAAGTTTCGGCCAATAATCATCGGCTCGGATTCAGGGTGATTAATGTTCGACGGAATTATAGCTCGGCCTTCAGCGACTTCTTTACGCACGAACTCAGGGGTAATTTCTTTTGGCAGGTTTGCGCCAAAGTTATGGCCTGGGTGTTGGTGATTAAGCTGTTCATCAGCGAACTTCTGACGCCCCATGTTCTCACGTATCGCAATGTACTCCATCTCAGGAGTGATAATTCCCTGACGAGCATAATGCAGTTGAGTTACACATTGGTCGCCAGTAGCGCGACGAATTCGAGGCAGGTTTCCGTAACGAAGGTCGTCTAGGGTTTCATCTTCTAAACGTTCTTTGGTGTAAACAGAGCTTACATCATCGAGCAATTCCGTATCACCACGCTCTTCAATCCATTGCTCTCGCAACTTAGGAAGGCCACTATAAAGGTCTATTTCATGCGTAGGATCGGTATAAACACCTGAGGTGTCGTAGACATGAATTGGCTCATTAGGTTCGAATACAGGCTCTTTTTTGGTGCCACCAACAAGGCTATCTGCGAGGGATATTTCTCGTACAGGGACTTGAATGTCCTCTCGAGACCCTTGGATGTAAGCTTTTTTTGAGTTTGGATAAGGTTGTACAGATAAAGAATCAATGAAATTCTTCGCTTCCAGTCTTGCTTGTTTACGACTCGACATAGCATTTTTCCTTGGCTTTTAGCCATTATTTATAGGGATAAAAATGCTTGACGGATTAGATGCTACAAGAGGGATCACGGTAAGAAATACAGTTGTGATCTGGAGATAGATCTCTAGAAGGATTCTAGTTAGATATCTACTCTTGTTCCCTTCGCAGGTATTAGCCTGATCAGGTTCAACGGATCCCGAGTTAACGGTCTCAGCCATATGGCACTCCGACAAGTTCGATCGAGTATATAAAAACGGCTTGGATAAACCAAGCCGAGTTGTTAACAAATCGTAAGAAAGTTTTAAGACTTTATCAAAAGTTGGAAGCCGATCCATGCGGCTGAAATACTGAGTACCACGTTGAGTAGCACATTGAGTCCCATCTTAAAGAAAGCGCCCTGCTGCATAAGAAGTACGTTATCCATAGAAAACGTAGAAAATGTAGTCAGTGCTCCTAGGAAACCAAGACCGATGATTTGTCTCCACGGTTCCGTCGCGACCATCTCGTTTTCAAACGCGGCGATGAGCAATCCCATAATCAAAGAGCCAATCACGTTAACGGTCAACGTACCGTAAGGAAAACCACGTCCTAACATCACAACGCATAACTCTGAAATCAAGTAACGTGAACAAGCACCAAACGCGCTACCGATGGCGATAAAACCTAGAATAGATAACTGACCCATTGAATCCTCCCAAACAATAATCCCTATATTCTAGCTTTAACGCCGATAAAAGCGAGGGTAGAAACTAAGAATGCATGCGCAAATATTAAACGTTACAGGTGTCACTTAACTTCAATGTATCCCATTAAACCCGTTTTCATGTGTTCTATAACATGACAGTGGTACATCCAGCGGCCAGGGTTATCTGCAACAAATGCAGCTTTAGCTCGGCCGTTTTTTCCAAGTAACACTGTATCGGTATGGAAAGGCTCTTCAACTTTCTTCCCATCAAGTTCCAATACAGTGAATGTATGACCGTGAATATGGATCGGGTGATGGTATTGGATGACGTTCTTTAGATCGAATATGTAAGTCTTACCTAACTCTAAAGTCGTCAACGGCTCAGGAATATTGTCTTTGCTCATCCCTTCCCATGCTCTTTTATTAGTAAGCCAAAACTTAGGCATCGATTTCCCATCTTTAGAAACTGGTGATACCGCACCTTCCCACTCGAACACAAAATCGATCTCTTCTGCATTAGCAAGATCTAGATTAGGTACAGGGTTAAGAGGCAATAATGGCAATAAACGTCCTTCAGTCAGGGGGGAATCTACTACCTCGAACTCGCATAAAGAGAAAGGAAAGCGGCCCTTCATTTGAAGAACATTAACTCGCTCGCCTACTTTGGGCGCTATCAGTCCAATATCCACGCGCATCCCTGGGCCGATTTTATGTTGAGTCAGCTTATAAGGTGTTTTTACAGGGTTACCATCAATGGCAATCACCCATGCCTCAGCCCCTTCGACAGCTATAGGGTAAGTGATCGTATTGTCGACATTAGCGATACGTAGCCTGGTTGTTGCATGTTGTTTTAACTCATAGACAGGCTCATGTATTCCATTAACGCTACTCCACTCTCCTGGCGTACCCATACGAGCACTGAGTCGTGGGATCATTAGATCTTTCCATTGGCCTTTCTTATCTATATGCCAATGTTTAAGCATCAGTGCGTGCTCTTCATCAAACGGCACTGGAATGCTCTCCTCAACGATAATTAGACCAACCAAGCCCATACCAAGCTGCTTAACGCTGTTCATATGTGGGTGATACCAAAATGTGCCAGCATCTGGCGGCGTAAACTCATAAATGAATGTTTCACCTGGCATGATCGGTGGCTGACTTAAGAAGGGGACCCCATCCATTTCGATAGGAATTCTTAAACCATGCCAATGAATAGTCGTCGGCTCTGATAGCTTATTCGTAAAGCGGATCGTGACCTTTTCACCCTGTCGACATCGAATTGTCGGTGCAGGGATCTGCCCATTAAAGGCTAAAACATTGGTATTAAATCCCGTCACCAACTCAGCTGTTGAAGGTTCTGTAGTTAAGTCATAAACATACTTTTCTTGCTCATCAACTGACCGGTTAATTGAGCAAGCGGGTAGAACAGTGAGTGCTGATATAGCGAGAGATGATTGAATAAACTTACGACGGGAGATATCCATATTTGTTGCCTTTTAGTAATAACGACCAAAATGTAACAAAATATTGAGAATAATTCTCATAAAGAAGTGTGGATTGTGTTGTTAATTGCTTATAAAAGAGACTGAGATAAGTAAGCACTTATACCAATTAAAGTAAAAATGTGATCTAATTAAGATTGATGAATTATTGTGAA
>NZ_JBFSUV010000053.1:0-37073 GCF_041467515.1 Vibrio sp. 10N.247.311.12 | reverse complement strand
CTTGTACGGTGGTGTGAGAGGACGGAGGCCGTGAGGCCTCCTCCTACTCGATTTAAGCTAGAGCACGTTGCTCGCAGTATGAGTGGATCTACTGCGCCACTTCGTCCACCAAGTACAAGATTGATTGATACGGAATGCCACTGTGGTGTGATAAACCGATCTCACAGGTTCGGCTGTTACTAAAGCCACGAGTGCAGTTGCTCGGCACTTGTTCCTTGAGTGGGTGTACCGCCGCCTCATTCAGCTCTGGTGTAGTGAAGCCTTTGTCACCTGCCCAACCACAACATTGAATATGCTCTGGAACAATCACCTCTTCGGTACACGCTTTAGCAAGGTTTAACATCGCGCCTTCTAAGCCCATTCGACGAGAGCTACACGTGACATGCAGCATCACGGTTTCTTGTAGCGGCTCAAGCGTCAGATGTTCAAGCAAATATTGATTCACAAACCCTGTTGGCTCTAACACCTCTAATGGCTTGGTGAACTGTTCAATACTGCGTTTAGCACATGGGCTGGTATCCATCAATATTGGGTATTCACCCTGACGACTGGCTTGCCATAGCACTTCTTCCAACTGCTGAGCCTTCGACTGTGCTAAGTCGGTCATTCCTTTGCTGTCGTAAGGCATACCACAGCATTGGTCATCTAGCTTCTTCGGTAGAATTACCTCGAATCCTGCCTTGTTGAGCAAAGACATGGTCACTTCAGTAAGAGGACGTTGGTCGCCCGCATCGCTTTGTTGCCCCATGGTTCGACTTGCACAGGAAGGGAGGTAAACCACCTTCTTATGATTGCTTGAAGATTCTGCCGTCACGGGTGATGAGGCAAGCGAGTGACTATTGGATTGCGGCATCTCTGGCATCCAAACTGGTGTCGCGCCTTTGGTTATTGAGCGCAAGCCATTGGTGAGCTTACCAACTGTATTTGCGCCTAGAACCTTATTCGCAACTTGATTAGTTTTGAGGCCAGCCTTGGTCAGCTTGGTGGTGGTCGAGAAGTGCTCCGCTGTCCACTTAGCAATTGGTGTGAACTTCTCATATTTGGCGATACGAAGCTTCTTCACTAAATCGCCAGTGTTGATGCCCACGGGGCAACGCTCCGCACATAGGCCTGTTGCAGCGCAAGTATCAATGCCTTGGTATTCAAAAGTCTTCTCTAGCTCGCTGGCTTCTATCTCTTCGCCTGCTGCTCGGCGGCGTTGTAGCTCGCGATATAAAACAATACGTTGGCGAGGTGATAAAGTCAGCGTGCGAGACGGACAAACAGGCTCACAGAAGCCACACTCGATACAGCGGTCGACAAGGTCATCGGCAGCAGGCATTGGCTTCAAATTGGTGATGTGTGAATTCGGGTTGTCGTTGATGATAACGCCGGGGTTGAGCAGTCTTTCTGGATCAAACAGCGCTTTGATCTGTTGCATCAAGGCATAGCCGTCTTTGCCCCATTCCAATTCCACATAAGGCGCCATGTTACGACCAGTACCATGCTCTGCTTTTAGAGAACCTTGGTATTTCACCGCAACCAGCTCGGCAACATCGTCCATGAAACCGCCGTAGCGATCGATTTCTGTTTGACTGTCGAAGCCTTGAGTAAATACAAAGTGCAGGTTGCCTTCGAGGGCGTGACCAAAAATGATCGCTTCGCTGTAGTCGTATTTGTCGAACAGTTCTTGTAGCTCTCGAATACCGTTAGCGAGGTTTTCGACAGGGAAAGCCACGTCTTCGATGATAACGGTTGTGCCAACTTCACGAACGGCCCCAACTGCTGGGAACATGCCTTTTCGAATGCCCCACAGGGTTGCAACAGTCTTTGGATCGGACGTAAAAGGGACCGATTCAACAATCGTGTAATCAGCCAATGCGTCCAAAATTGATTTACATTGTAAATCTAAGTCCGGCTGGGAGCTAGCGTGTGATTCCACCAAAATAGCCGCAGCTTCTAAGTCCAAGCTTGGCATAAATGCAGGCATACCCGGTTTATCAGCCACTGAACGCAGCGCTCTGCCATCCATCAATTCCACCGCAGCAACCGGTGTTTTTGATAGTGTAGTAACGGCTTTACTGGCTTGTTCTATGTCGGAAAACACCAACAGAGCCGAGGCTTTGTTCGGATGTTCGATCACCGTGTTGTAGGTAATCTCAGCAATGAAACCTAGTGTGCCTTCTGAGCCAATCATCAAATGTTTGATGATCTCAATTGGATCGTGGTAATCGACCAAAGCATTCAGAGCGTAGCCAGTGGTGTTTTTGAGGCGGTACTTGTGGCGGATTCTGTCTGCGAGTTCTTGGTTTGAAGCTGTCTGTTGATGTAATTCGACAATGCCTTCAAACAGTGCTTTGTGTGATTGCTTGAATGCCTCAACACTTGCGTTGTCAGCCGTATCAAGCAGGGAGCCATCACTCAATACGATTTTCATGCTCTCAACGGTGCGATACGAGTTTTGCGCAGTACCACAACACATGCCGCTGGCGTTGTTCGCGGCGATACCACCGATTTTACAGGTATTGATTGAAGCTGGATCTGGGCCGATTTTACGTTGGAAAGGAGCGAGGTATTTGTTGGCATCTGCGCCAATTACACCGGGCTGAAGAATGATTTGATTGCCGTTATCGACAATTTCGTGGCCACGCCAGTCATCGGTCAGTGTGATGAGTACCGAATCTGAAACCGCTTGTCCTGACAGGCTGGTGCCTGCGGCGCGGAAGGTAAAGTGAATGCCGAGTTCGCGACAGCTTTGAATGGTGAATATCACTTCGTCTAAGTTTTTCAGCCTTAGAACCATTTTCGGTACCAAGCGATAGAAACTCGCATCGGTGCCGTAAGCCAAGCGCTTTGCCTCTTGTGTGACAATGCGTTCTGTTTCTATTCTTTGAGCCAGTATCGCTTCAAGCTGCTTATAAGCTTGTGGATCTACTACTCGCTCATGGGATGTGTTTGTCTCCATCTTTGCTTCCTTGTGCTTCTTATTTGGCACTGATTTGCTTTTTTGTTTTTTTATTTTATTTTCCAGTGCTTAAACGGTGTCACAACGGCAGTGGAATTGCTGTGACACCGATTGAACTTCGGTCTAAGTAGACCAAAGCATGAGTCTGAATCGTGGAGATTTAATCTAACCCCACCAAAGATTCACGAGTTAAGTCTTTGATTGTCCTCGCGCCTGTTAATGTCATCGCAACGCGCATCTCTTTGTCGTAAAGGTCGAGTAGATTCTCAACGCCGGCTTGTCCTTGCGCTGCTAATGCGTAAACGAAAGAACGGCCAAGCAAGGTGCAGTCTGCGCCCAATGCCATCATTCGAACCACATCCAAGCCAGTACGAATGCCAGAGTCGACCAGAATTTTGGTGTCGCCTTTAACTGCATCTGCAATTGCAGGCAGTGCTTTGGCACTTGATAGAACGCCGTCAAGCTGGCGGCCGCCGTGGTTTGAAACCACAATGCCGTCTGCGCCAAATCTCACCGCATCCTTTGCATCTTCTTCATCAAGAATGCCCTTGATGACCATTGGACCGTCCCAGAAATCACGAATCCACTCTAGATCTTTCCATGAAATCGACGGGTCGAAGTTATCACCTAACCAACCGATGTAGTCTTCCAGCTTGGTAGGAGAACCACGATAAGTAGAGATGTTGCCTAGGTCGTGTGGTTTACCCAGTAAGCCGACATCAACTGCCCAGCTAGGATGACGCATAGATTGGAATACGCGGCGTACTGCTGCATTTGGACCACTCATTCCTGAGTGCATGTCACGGTAGCGAGCGCCGGGTACGGGCATATCCACGGTGAAGACCAGTGTTGTGACGCCAGCGGCTTTAGCGCGTTCAAGAACGTTCTTCATGAAGCCACGGTCTTTTAACACGTAAAGTTGGAACCACATTGGGCGTTCAATCTTAGGTGCAACTTCTTCAATCGGACATACCGACACGGTCGACATGGTAAAAGGGATGCCTTTGTTGTCGGCGGCTTTTGCTGCTTGTACTTCACCGCGTCTTGCGTACATACCCGTTAAACCAACAGGCGCCAGTGCGATTGGCATCGCTAGCTTCTCGCCAAATAGTTCGGTTTCCAAATTTAGGTCCGACATGTCGTTGAGTACGCGTTGTTTTAGCGCAATCTCAGCTAGGTCAGCCGTGTTGCGACGTAGGGTATGTTCTCCGTAAGAGCCACCATCAATGTAGTGGAAAAGAAACGGTGGTAATTTCGCTTTTGCTGCGGCGCGGTAATCAGTCGATGCGGATATGATCATAATTTCAGTCCTAAATTCTTGGGATGTTGCTCTTCTTTGAGAGCTTGGTTTGGGCTGCTTTAATTCGGGAAAATGGCGTTAATACCCATGGGTGTTGATGTGATCTAGTATCCATCCCGGAACTCATCAACTGTCTTATTAGACGGTGTCGCTGTCGGGGAATTGAGTATTAACGCCAAGTGCTTTTGAACGACTTATGGTTTACATAAGTGCGTCGGTCATTTTGAATCCGTAGATAACCACTAGGCCGATGATGCCTGTCATCACCAAGTAGTAGAACGTTGGAATGATTGTCTTACGTAGGGTTGCACCTTCGCGTCCTAGCAAGCCAACAGTTGCTGATGCCGCTACCACGTTGTGAATCGCAATCATGTTACCTGCTGCTGCACCAACGGCTTGTAGAGCAACAACCACCGCACTAGAGATAGTCAGAGTCTGCGCTACTTCGAATTGGAACTGGCTGAACATCATGTTTGAAACTGTGTTCGAACCTGCAATGAAGGCACCTAACGCACCAACCGTTGCACTCAATGCTGGGAATGCGCTACCAACGAGGTCAGCTGCGAAGTTTGCCGTGGTTACGGGCATACTTGCTAAATCTGCGCCGTTCACACCAGAGTTAATGAAGATACGAACCATTGGGATGGTGAACACCAACACAAAGCCTGCGCCAATCAGAGTCTTGCTCGATTCACCGAAGGCTTTAGCCAGTGGCGTTGCGCTGCGAGATTGCATGAGAACAGCAACCAGCGCGACGAAGACCAAGATACCGCCCGGTAGATACAGAGGCTGAATCGCAGTGCTCACACCGGTTTCACCAAGGATGTTGCTGAACGATAGGCTAACGCTCTTCAGTAGGCCTTTGAATTCAGGGCTCACGCGGCTCGCAACCAAGGTCACCGCTAGCAGCACGTATGGTGCCCATGCCATCGCCATGCTCATCTTCTTATGGCCTTGATTGTTGTCGTCAAGGTCGATTTTCAGAGAACCTAGCCATTCTGCAGGCCACTTGTCTTCGCTCTCAAAATCCCATTTTGATTTTGGTACGAGGAAGCCACGTTTTGCTGCAGTAACCACAATCGCAAGGCCAACCAAACCACCAATCAGTGATGGGAATTCAGCGCCTAGGAAAACACCTGTTAGTGCGTAAGGAATAGTGAAAGCAGCACCTGCGAACAGTGCGAACGGCAGGATATCTAAACCTTCAGTCCAGCTTTTGTTCTTACCGAAGAAGCGAGTCAGCATCATTGCCATCAATACAGGCATCATCACACCAACAGAAGCATGAATTAGCGCAACGCTTGACGTGATTTGTTGTAGATAAGCATCCCATGTTGAGCCATGAGCAATCAGGCTTTCACCGATGTTGTGCGTGTCCAATCCTTTGTTCACACCAACGATGATAGGTGTACCAACCGCGCCGAATGATACTGGCGTAGATTGGATCATCATGCCCATCAGTACCGCAGCCAGCGCAGGGAAGCCGATAGCAACCAGCAGTGGTGCAGCGATGGCAGCTGGTGTGCCGAAGCCAGATGCGCCCTCAATGAATGAACCGAAACACCAAGCAATGATGATTGCTTGAACACGACGGTCAGCGGATATATCAGTGAATCCGTTGCGGATGGTGGTGATAGCTCCGGTGTGTTTCAAAGTGTTTAATAAGAAGATGGCGCCGAACACAATCCAGAGAACCGACACTGTAATGCCGAAGCCTTGGAATACAGAAGCCAGCACGCGAGTGCCAGACATGTCCCAAGCAAGTAGGGCGATAGCAACGGTTAAGGCAAATGCCACAGGCATCGCTTTTTTTGCAGGCCAGTTAAGGCCAACCAGCAGAATCGCTGCAACAACTATTGGTGAAAATGCCAATAGGGCTAGTAGAGTTTCACTCATGGGTACTTCCTCGTACTGTTTTCAAACGTTCATGTTTGAAGTAAAGATCACGTTATGGTTTGTCATTATTTGAATCGCTTTGGCCTCTAAACGGGAACCTTCTTTAGGCGAATCTTGTAATTGGAATGACTGTTTTTGTAATTGTTTTGTTAATTTGGCGTGAATTTACCCCTTTATTTTTTATTGATATAGGGAAATAATGAAAATAATTAATTCCAAAATTGGCATAATCAGATGCGAGCAGACGATTTGATCCTGTTTTCACAGGTGGTAGAACTAGGCAGCTTCAGTAAGGTGGCAGAGCAAAATAACCTTACAAATTCGGTAGTTAGTAAGAGAATTGCGCGTTTAGAGGAAGAGATTGGCGTGCAATTATTATATCGAACCACGCGTAAATTGACCTTGACTGAGGCGGGCAAGGCAATGTTACACGGGGCCAAAAATGTGAAGCAGGCAGCTCAAGAGGCTATGGACGCAGTTTCAGGCTTTGGTGAAAATGTCAGTGGTCATATCAAAATGTCAGTGCCTACTATCTCCGGAGATTTGATTCTCGCAGACGCTGTGGCCGAGTTTTGTAATATGCACCCAGGTTTAACGGTCGATATGTCTCTGAATAATCGCTTTGTCGACTTGGTTGAGGATGGTCTCGATTTGGTGATTCGAACCGGCTACTTGGAAGATTCAAGCCTCATTGCTCGTCATATATTGGATTCACAATGGGTGGTGTGCGCTTCGCCGTCTTATATTGCTAAGAACGGTAAGCCGATGCTGCCTAAAGATTTAGTGCAGCACAATTGCTTGCAATACGCCTATCAAACAACGGGTGCTAGCGAATGGCAGTTTCTGCATAGTAAAGATGGCTGTACCGACAATGACAAATATATCGTGCGTGTTGCGGGCTCTTTCTCGACTGACAACGCGACCGCGTTAAGAAAAGCGGCGCTGGGTGGACATGGCGTTGCTTACGTGCCGCGCTGTCTGGTTTATCACGATATTCGCAACGGTCAGCTGGTGGATATTTTCCCTGATTTAGTCGGTAAAAAGCTGGGTATTTATGCGGTGTACCCGTTCACTCGTCAGCCACCGAACAAGATTAAGTTATTGATTGAACACATCAGAACGCGTTATCTGACGATTTCACATTATTTTTAATAAGGATCACGATGAGCTATTTAAAAGAGTATCAATATCCAGTCACCAACAAACAGATCGTCAGCGATGACTATTTTGGTCAGATAGTCGAAGACCCATATCGCTGGTTAGAAGACGACAGAAGTGACGAAACCGCGCAGTGGGTGGCGAGCCAGAATGAAGTGACGTTTGATTACCTCGCTCAAATCCCGTATCGCGCAGAACTGCGAGAGCGATTAGCGAAAGCGCAAGACTACAAAAAGAGCTCACAGCCGTTTGTGCGAGGTGATTACACCTATTTCTATAAGAATGATGGCTTGCAGAACCACAGTATTCTTTATCGTCAGAAAGAAGGTCAGTCGATTGAAGTATTCCTAGATCCGAATACCTTCTCGGAAGACGGCACCACATCTCTAGGCTCGGTGTCGTTTTCTAAAGACTACAGCTTAGTGGCGTACAGCATTTCTGAAGGTGGTAGCGACTGGCGCAAGATCTTCGTGATTGATACCGAGACTAAACAGCAGCTTGAAGCCGAAATCACTGACGCCAAATTTACTGGTATTTCTTGGTTGGGTAATCGCGGCTTTTATTACTCTAGTTACGACAAGCCAGACGGCAGTGAGCTCTCTGCTCGTACTGAGCAACACAAGCTGTACTTCCATGAGTTGGGTACAGATCAAGCTAGCGACAAGGTGATCTTTGGCGAAAGCAACGATGAGCAGCATCGCTATGTATCCGGTTACACCACCGAAGACGATCGATACTTGATCATCCTCGGCAAGGAGTCGACATCAGGTAATCGACTGTTCTATATCGATTTAAAATCATCAGAGCAGTCTTTGAACACACTGATTGATCATGTGGATAGCGATACGTATCTCATCGATAACCAAGGTGAGAACTTCATTCTGTACACCAATCTTAATGCGCCGAACGGCAAGGTTGTGAGCTTTGATAGCGGCACTGAGCAGTGGCGAGATATCATCTCAGAAAAGCCACAGCCATTAGACATCAGTACTGGCGGCGGATACTTGTTTGCCCACTACATGGTGGATGTGGTGTCGAAAATTGAGCAGCTGGATTACCAAGGCAACCTAGTTCGTGAAATCCATTTACCTGGGTTGGGAACGGCCAGTGGCTTAGGTGGTAAGAAAGAGCAAACTCAGCTTTATTACACCTTTACCAACTATGTTACGCCGCCAACCATTTTCTCTTTTGATATTGAGTCGGGCAGTTCAGAAGTTTATCAGCGCTCTGAGTCACCGTTTGAATCGGATAAGTTTGAGTCTAAACAGGTCTTTTATACCTCAAAAGATGGCACTCAGGTTCCGATGCTTATCTCTTATAAGAAGGGACTAAAACTGGACGGTAATAACCCAACCATGTTGTACGCCTATGGTGGCTTTAACGTTAGCCTAACGCCTTCTTTCTCGGGCACGGTTGGCAGTTGGCTAGAACTGGGTGGCGTATATGCGGTGCCGAACCTGCGTGGCGGTGGTGAGTATGGTAAGGCGTGGCACAAAGCGGGAACTCAGCAGAAAAAGCAGAATGTCTTTGACGACTTCATTGCTGCTGCCGAGTTCTTAATTGAAGAAAACTACACCAGTAGCGATAAGTTGGCGATTCGCGGCGGTTCTAACGGAGGCTTGCTGGTAGGAGCTTGTATGACACAAAAGCCTGAGCTGTTCCAAGTGGCTCTGCCTGCTGTTGGGGTGTTGGACATGTTGCGTTACCACACATTCACGTCTGGCGAAGGGTGGGCGTACGACTATGGCACATCCGCGCAGAACAGAGAGATGTTCGAATATCTGCTTGGCTATTCTCCGGTTCATAATGTGGTGCGTGGCACGGATTATCCAGCAACATTGGTGACGACCGCTGATCACGATGACCGTGTAGTGCCTGCTCACTCTTATAAGTTCATCTCAGAGCTGCAAGATAAGCATGAAGGTAGTGCGCCCGTGATGATTCGTATTGATGTTAATGCGGGCCATGGCGCCGGAATGCCGCTCAGCAAAGCGATCGATCTCACCGCCGATATCTACGCATTTACTCTGTTCAATATGGGGGTTGCGTCTCTAGATTCACTTTAACGAATGCGTGATTCTAGATAACTGGGTATTTTACTCAGACCAAGAAGCCTCAAAATCTACCTTAGATTTTGAGGCTTTTCATATATATGAAAACCAATCAAAACTGCGTCATATTTCCTTCACTTTCACACACTGTTTTCCGTGATAGCCGCCACCAATACTGATGAAATGAAAGCGATTTCAAGCTGATATCTCACGCAATATCAACCGTAACCTGTTGATCTTAAATCAGTAGTTTTCGTCATGGATATTCTAAAAGTTTCATGGCATTTAGGCTGATTTATCAGTGTGAACAGCAACCAACTTTTCAACGCTTTCATTGCTTAATATTTCCCTGTTCGATGAAAACTCAAAAAAATAATAGGGAATTACAATGCAAAAATTTAAGCTTTTGCCAATAACAGTCGCAGTGGCGGCCTCGCTTGCTTCACTCTCTTCTTTTGCTGCTGATACTGATATCGAAGCATTAGAAAAACGAATTCAAGAGTTAGAATCTCAAGTTGGTGACATCAAGTATGTTGATGATCAACAACAAGCGGTTCTAACGGCAGAAACGAATGTACCAGACGGTATCGTCTTCTCTGGTTACGCTCGTTACGGCGCTCACTACAAAAGTGGTGATGAGCGTTACGTAGACATCGGTACAACAGGCCGTTCTGTTGGTCGTTTGGGTAACGAAGCCAACGGTGGCGAAGTTCAGTTAGCTAAGCTTTTCCAAGCTGACAATGGCGCTATCTGGGACATCGTATTCATGGCTGACCACTGGGAAGCTGACTCGTGGGCTGACGACGGTGGCCTGAGCATGAAAAAAATGTACGCTGGTGTAACCAATGTATTTGAAAGCCAGCCTGAGCTGTACATGTGGGCTGGTCGTGACTTCCATCAACGTCCGCAACAAGGTTTGAACGATTACTTCTGGATGTCTCACGATGGTCAAGGCGCTGGCTTTAACAACCTAGATTTCGGCGGCGCCAAGCTAGACATGGGCTTCGTAGGCCAAGTGAAAGGCGGCCTAGTGAACGACAACGGTCGATACGCAATTACTTCTAAGTTGCACTCTATTAATGCGGGTATCGGCCAACTAGACCTATATGCGAACTATGGTTTTGCTTCAGATGAAGCAGACTCAGACGTAGCGGGTGATCCAAAAGTCAGCGATGAAACTGCATACCTATTGGGTGCAACCTTAGGCTTGGGTGAGTCTAACAAGTTGGTTGTTAAGTATGGTGACGGTGCGGATTCATCAGTATTTGACCTAAAAGGTGACTACCAAACTTTGTACGCAAGTGTTGAAGGTAGCTACGCAGCAACAGACAACTTCATCATCGATTACTTAGTGTCGTACAAAGACAACTCAGGCTCAGATCTAGACCGTGAAAACACGGAATACGCGGGTATCGTTCGTCCACAGTACCAATGGGATGATGTTCACTCTACATGGTTAGAAGCTGGCTACGGCATGGTTGATTACGATGACGACGGTGAAGAGAACGCGTGGAAAGTCACTTTGTCTCAAAACGTTTCTCTAGGTGGTTTACCTTGGAGCCGTCCAATGCTTCGCTTCTACACAACAGTGGGTGATGTAGAAACGAAAGGCAACACAGTGAAGACAACCAATGTTGATACATTGTCGTTCGGCGCAATGTTTGAAGCTTGGTGGTAATCACAGCTATAGAAAGCACAGCTCTTTGAATTCGGCATATTTTCAAGGAGCCATGTTTTCGAATATTCATGCTTGTTAAGAGCACGTAATACTGTCCATTTTAGCCCTAAAGGCAGATTGATTAGGGCACGTTATATAACTCCATTCTTGGGCACATTCTTTGTGCCCTTTTTTTCGCCACTAGATCAAGGATTCACTATGAGACTTTCTTCCATCGTGTCTCGAGTATATTTAGGTTTCTTTATACTGATTGTGATTATGCTGGGTTCTGCATGGTTAAGCATCAGTAGCAATAAAGACATAACAACTCGAATCGAAAACATCACCCAGCAAGCCACCCCATTAATGCTTCAATCCTCTGCACTGACGATTCGATTTTTGGACATTAATCGCAGCACCTCGCCTTATTTATCCGCTAATTACATTGATGAACTGGAACCACTGAAACAAACCGTATTAAACAACATCGAACAATATCAGCAGCAATTGAGCTGGTTCGAAGGCAAGGGTGAAGTTGGTTCACAAATGGAAGTTATGCTTAACAACATCACTCAAACCGGCGTGTCGACTGTCGATCAAATAGAGCGAGTATTGGAACTTTACGTTAAGTATTTGGATAGCAAAGATCTCGGCTCGATGGGGCAAGCTCAATTTCAATCTGTGGTGGGGCAGCTTAATAATACTTTGGTGAATCAACTCGCGAGTGCAGGTTCGGAGCAGACACAAAAGGCAGTCGAAGCTCTGTTGGTGCAATTGAGTTTGATTGCAGCGGAAGCCAACGAAGCGTTTTCACTGCAAACGTCATCGGAAGTACGCGGTGTTGAGCGCCGCCTGCAAAGTCGAAAAGAGCGATTCGAACAAGCGGTAGCAGATTTAGATAATCTGGACTCATCTTTGCTGCGTCGCAGTAAACAGTCTTTATCACTGCTCGCTTCACATGCGTTTTCAGATAATGGTTCAGTCGCTATCCATAAAGAAACCGTTAAACTCGATGAGTCTATCTCCCTCCAAAAGCAGGAAATCGAACAGCTAATTGATCAGCAGTTAAGCCACTTTGATGAGCTCTCAGTGTACGCTGAAGACACAGCGACGCGCTTGTATCACGAATCGATGAACTCTTCACAGCAAGCCCTTTTGATGCAGGGCGTTATTGCACTTACTTCCGTACTTATTGCTCTGTTGATCGGGTTGAATATTGCCAAAGGGATTCGTAAACCAAGCAAGCTGCTGCAAAGTGTACTCGACCAAGTTGCCAATAAAGACTTGAGCGCGATGGTGAAATATCAAGCCAATAATGAGTTCGGCTCAGTGAGCGACAAGGTCAACTTAGTGATCAGTCATCTGACTCAAATGATTGAGAACATGCGTTATTCGTCGACGTGCTTAAAAGAGGCGTCCATAGAGAATCAAAGCACGAGCCGTTCATTGAGCGAGGCGATGCAAGACCAAACCAATCAGACCGTGATGGTGGCAACAGCTATGGAGCAGATCGAGTGCTCGGTGACCGAAATAACTCAAGCCGCTAATCAAACGCTAACGCTTGTAACCGAAGCGGTGTCGAGTTCCTGTGCTGGTCAGAAGACCATGGATAAAAGCGTCGAGTTGATGGGCAGTTTAGAGCGTAAGTTAGCAGAATCAAAAGCGACCATTGGCCAGCTCGAAAGCGAAAGTGCCAGCATTGGCTCCATTTTGGATGTGATATCTGGGATCTCTGAGCAAACTAATCTACTGGCGTTGAATGCGGCAATAGAAGCGGCGCGAGCTGGAGAGCAAGGGCGTGGTTTCTCTGTGGTTGCGGATGAGGTTCGAGTGTTAGCAGCGAAAACCAATGCCTCGACGCAAGAAATACACAACAAGATCGAGCAGTTGCAAACCAGTTCTAAACTGGCGGTTGAACAAATCAATCAATGTGTGGTGGGGATGGTTCAATGCGTAGAACAAACTGGCGAAGTGAATCACTCGATATCGACGGTCTCTGATCTTCTCAACGAAGTAGAGCAAAGAAATCATCAAATTGCGAACGCGACGACAGAGCATCAAGTGGTTGCCTCTCAAGTCACTCAAAATATCAGCCAGATACACATCTTGGCTGAAGATAACTCACAACGATCTCAGGTTTTGTTTTCTCATGGTCAACAGCTTGAAACTATGTCGCAGCAGCAGTTCTCACTAACTCAAGAGTTTAAGCTCGCGGAGCAATCAGAAAACGAGGTTTAAAGGCGACTCTAAGTTTTTCAATGTTTCACGCTCAGCCTTTGCTGGGCGTTGTTGTTTCAAGTTTCGGGTTCTGGAAAGAGAATTAGAAGTACCTATGAAATGTTCCCATACAATTTCGCATAGCCACTGAAATAATAGGGTCAATTTTACTCTGTATATTTCCGCCTGTTGCGGGTTCATCACCGAATAGTGCTTTTTGAAAAACGGAGTTTAAGCATGCTTGTTAGCACTCTGGGAGCAAGTAACCGAGTGCTGTTTTGATAAGGTGAGCAAGAATCTCATGAAACAGTTTCATGGCGTGAAGTGAATCTGTAAGCGCTTTCAAGATTTCCAAATCCAGCCTTTTTACCTCCAAGTTTAGTGTGATGATACTCACTTCAACTAAAACGTAATTTCTTAATAATCGTTTTGTAAGCGGTTACAAGCTAATGAAGTATCGAGGTTCGAGTGGCAACAATTAAACACGTATCAGAGCATGCAGGTGTGTCTCAAGCGACAGTGTCTAGAGTGATTAACGGCACCAGTAGAGTGAGCCACGACAAGAAGTTAAAGGTTGAAAAGGCGATCAAAGAGCTGGGTTATCGCCCGAACTCTATCGCTCAGGCTTTAGCTTCAAGTCGTACCGGAAGTGTGGGTGTTGTTGTTCCAGAACTGGGCGGATCTTTCTATTCAGGCATCTTGCATTGCATAGAGGAAAACCTACGCCGCTTCGGTTACCACGCAGTGGTTACAGCGGGTTCGAACACCGAACAAGGGCAGCGCGAGTCGGTGGAGTTTCTGTTGGGGCGTCGTGTCGATGCTTTGATTCTTCATACTCAACTGCTCAGTGATGACTATTTAATTGAATTGGAAGAACAGGGGACCCCTGTGGTTTTAATTAACCGCTTCATCCCAGAAATGGCGATGAGTTGCATTGATATTGATAACGAAGTCGGGGGGCTACTCGCTACTCAATATCTTTTGCAAAAGGGACATACAGATATCGCGTGTATTACCGGGCCTTTAGATAAAGCCGACGCTAGGGGGCGTTTGCAGGGGTATCGCAAGGCACTGGAAGAAGCCGGTGTGCCATACGATGAAGCCTTAGTCTCTGAGGCGGGATTTACTGAAGAGACAGGCATCAGCGCCATGAAGAAGTTGATCAACAGAAAATGCCACTTTACGGCGGTATTTGCTTCAAACGATCACATGGCATTTGGCGCGTTCGAAGTTTTGCATAAAGAGGGATTGTCTGTTCCGAGAGACGTTTCTCTTGTCGGCTTCGATAACACCATCTTCGCGCGCTATCTGACCCCTAGTTTGACCACCATTAATTTCCCCATTGAAGAGATGAGTATTGAAGCAGTACAGCTCACTCTACAAAAGCTAAAAAAAATCAAACATGACGTGAACTTTAAATTGCTGCCGACGTTGGTCACTAGAAACTCGGTATCGGATTTACTCGTTACCCTATAAAAATATTAAGGATAGAACATGAAATTTAAGACCTTGGCGCTTTCGTGCGCGGTTGCTTTAGGACTAGGTGCAACAGCAGTAAATGCTGCTGACAAAGAGATTCGTTTCGACGGTTTCCCTGATTTTGATAGCAGCCTGAAGGTATTACTGCCTGATTTCGAAAAGGAAACAGGGATTAAAGTTGATTACCTTATGAATAACCACGGTGACCACCACACGAAACTAACCACTAACCTAGCAACGGGCTCAGGTGCGGGTGACGTGATTGTTGTGGACGTTGAGAAAATCGGTCCATTCGTTGGTTCTGGCGGCCTAGTTAACCTGTCTGAAAACTACGGTGCAGATAAATACGAAGAACGATTCGCACCTTACGCTTGGGCACAAGGAAAAGGCGCTGACGGCGACATGTACGGGATTCCTGTCGACCTGGGCCCAGGTGTTATGTACTACCGCACCGATGTGTTTGAAAAAGCGGGCATCAATGTAGAAGACGCAATCAAAGATTGGGATTCATACATCGCTGCTGGTGAAAAACTGAAAGAGCAAAACGTACAACTTATCGCTTCGGCAGCCGACGTGGCACAAGCGATTATCTTCACGACCGTTCCTGAAGGTGAAGGTCTGTACTTCGATAAAGATGGCAACCCAGTGGTGACATCAGAGCGTTTTGTTCACGCTTTTGAAGTAGCAAAAGAAATTCGCGACAAAGGCTTAGACGGCCGCATTCTGGCTTGGTCTAACGAATGGTACGAAGGCTTCCGCAACGGCACATTTGCAACTCAACTTTCTGGCGCTTGGCTACTTGGTCACCTAAACAACTGGATCGCTCCTGAAACCAAAGGTAAATGGGCGGTAGAAAACCTACCTGATGGCATCTACGGCAGCTGGGGTGGTTCATTCCTATCGATTCCAACTCAATCTGACAACCCAGATGAAGCTTGGGCGTTGATTGAATACATGACGACGGATCGTGATGTTCAACTTAAGCACTTCGAAACGATTGCGGCTTTCCCTGCGAACGTAACGACATATGACGATGAGCTTTTCCAAGAAGAGATGGAATTCCTAGGTGGACAGAAAGCACGTCTACTATTTGCTGAAGTGGCACAGAACATCAAGCCAGTATCTCCAGCTCAAGGCGACCACGTAGCACGCTCTATAATTTTAGAGAACGCATTGATGGAAGTGCTTGATGAAGGTAAGGACATCGAGACTGCATTGAAAGAGGCAGAGCGTCTAATCAAGCGTCGTACGCGTAATCTTTAATTTGTTATTACTTTGAGTAAGTGAGGAAGCGTGGATAACGCGCTTCCTTTTTTAAGAGGTCGTTACTATGAATCATACAGCGAGCACAACGATAGAACCTTCGGAGCAAAGCCTTTTTTCTCGTCTGAATTTGAAAGCGCTTACACCGTATGGATTCCTTCTGCCGTTTCTGATCATTTTTTCTGTATTTGGGATCTTCCCGCTGTTGTTCTCTGTTTATCTGTCGTTCCACGAATGGAACCCAGTACAGGGCATGGATGCAATGGAGTTCGTTGGTTTTGAGAACTATCACATTGCCTTGACTGACCCATGGCTCTGGCGTTCATTAAAGAACACATTGTGGCTAGCAATCACATCGGGTGTTGCTCAGCACTTAGTCGCTATTCCAGTGGCTTACATGTTGGTTTCAATGGGTGACCGTATGCGTCACTGGCTAACATCGGCGTACTTTCTACCGTTCATCACATCAACGGTCGCAGCGTCACTGATTTTCTTCAATATGTACTCTCCTAACTCAGGAATCATCAACCAAACGCTAATGGCATTGGCTGATAGCACACTGTTTGGTTGGGCATTCGCTTGGGTAAATGATTTTCAACCAATCCGCTGGTTAGATGATGCCACTATGGTGAAGCCGTCTATCGCGATCATGGTTTTCTGGAAATACACCGGTTTTAACATCGTCCTTTACACCACAGGTTTAATGACGATTCCTAAAGACATTTTAGAAGCTGCACGTATGGATGGTGCGAATGCCTTCCGCCGCTTCTGGAACATCTCACTACCAATGATTCGTCCATTCATCTTCTTTGCAATCACCATGACCATCATCGGTAACCTGCAAATGTTTGAAGAACCGTTCGTTCTAACGCGTGGTACAGGTGGTACGGGTCAATCTGGTTTAACTATCTCTATGTACCTCTACAAAGTGGGTTGGGAATGGTTAGAAATGGGCACAGCGTCAGCAATTTCATGGCTTCTGTTTGCACTGATCGCGTCTTGTACTTTGGTTCAATTTTTATTCTTCGGTAAGAAAGGCTTAGGGGAACATTAAGATGTCGACATCAATTAAGACAAATACCTCACCATTAAGTGGCCTAATGCCAAGCGAACGCACCATGTACATCATGACTAAGATCTTGATGGTCATGCTCGGCATATTACTGATTGTTTCCGCAATCATTACGGTGTTCCCATTTGTGTGGTCAGCACTGCTTTCAACACGTGACCGTTCGGAGATCTTCGGCTCGGGCATCAGCTTTGCGATTGGCGACAGCCTAATGGTGAACTACGCAAAACTGCTGGAAATCATGCCGTTTTGGAAAGCGATGTTTAACTCGATTTACGTGGCTTTCTTGGGCACAACCATCTCTCTGCTGTTTTGTAGTATGGGTGGTTACGCGTTTGCTGTGTTTAAGTTCCGCGGAAAGAACGTGTTGTTCGGCATGCTGGTTGGCTCAATGGCGATTCCGCCTGTGCTTAGCCTGATCCCTTACTTCATGACCGTGAAATTCTTAGGCTTGCTGGATAACCACATGGCGGTATGGCTACCGTTCACAACCACGCCATTTGGCATCTTCTTGATGCGTCAGCACGTGATTGCATCGATTCCTAAAGAGCTATTAGAAGCAGCGAAATTGGATGGCGCAGGTGAGTTCAGAACGTACTGGAGTGTGGTACTGCCACTGATGAAACCAGCACTAGCAACACTCGCTATCGTGCAGTTCGTCTTCTTCTGGAACATGTTTATGCAGCCTCTTGTGGTGCTGAACAACCCTGACAATTACGTCATCACACAAGCACTACGAAGTGTTCAAGGTATTCCGAATACGCCATGGGGCGCGGTAATGCTAGGTACCACAATTTCTATTTTACCACTTGTGATTACATACCTGTTCGCATCGAAACAGATGATCAGTGGTTTAACGTCCGGCGCAGTTAAAGGTTAGGTTTAAGGGTTATAACAATGAATAAATTTCAACTTCCAAGTGATTCAAAGTTACGCAGTAAGGAATTTGTATTCGGTGTCGCGACATCTTCATACCAAATTGAAGGCGGCGTTGAAGAGGGCGGTCGTACACCGTCTATCTGGGACACGTTTTGTAAGAAGCCGGGTAAGGTAGATAACGGCGACAATGGTGACGTGGCGTGTGATCACTACCATCTGTGGCAACAAGACATCGAGATGATTCAAGGCTTAGGCGTTGACGCTTACCGCCTATCAATTGCATGGCCACGTATCCTGCCGCAAGACGGTGTGGTGAATCAGCAAGGTTTAGAGTTTTATGAGCAGATCATCGATGAGTGTCATGCTCGTGGGATGAAGGTTTACGTAACGCTTTATCACTGGGATCTGCCGCAATACCTTGAAGACAAAGGTGGTTGGCTGAACCGTGAAACGTCTTACAAGTTTGCAGAATACGCAGAAGTGGTGAGTAACTACTTTGGTGACAAGATTGATGTTTACACAACATTGAACGAACCGTTTGTGTCTGCGTTCTTGGGCTACCGTTGGGGCGAGCATGCGCCAGGCATCAAGGGTGAGAAAGAGGGCTACCTAGCGTCTCACCACTTAATGCTGGCACACGGTTTGGCAATGCCGATTCTTCGTAAGAACGCGCCTCATGCTAAGCATGGTGTGGTATTTAACGCGACTCCGGCTTACCCACTGACATCGCAAGATCAAGGCGCTGCAGACTACTGTGAAGCAGAGAACTACCACTGGTTCATCGACCCTGTACTGAAAGGTGAATACCCACAGCTAGTTGTCGAGCGCCAAGCGATGAACATGCCGATGATTCTAGAAGGCGATCTAGACATCATCAGTGCACCAGTTGATTACATCGGTATCAATTACTACACACGCAATGTCGCTCGCTTCAACGAGAACGGCGACATTGAATCAGTAAAACAGACTGACGCTGAACACACTTACATCGGCTGGGAGATCAACCCACAAGGTTTAACCGACTTATTGGTAAGACTGGATGCTCGTTACGAAAATATGCCGCCTATCTACATTACAGAGAATGGTGCAGCAGGTAACGACGAGCGTGTTAACGGACAAGTGATGGATGACCAACGTGTTCGTTACTTCCAAGGCCACATCGAAGCGGTGCACAACGCAGTTGAAGCGGGTGTGAAAGTCGATGGCTACTTTGCGTGGAGTCTGATGGATAACTTTGAGTGGGCATTCGGCTACTGCCAACGCTTTGGCATCGTCCATGTTGATTACACCACCCAAGAAAGAACACTGAAACAGAGCGCAATTGCGTACCGAAACATGCTTCAAGAGCGCGCTGAGGAGAACAGATAATGGCTAAAGTAGAATTTAAGAACATCAAAAAATCATTCGGCGATGTTGAAGTTGTAAAAGAGTTTGATTTTACGGTTGAAGACGGCGAGTTCGTGGTTTTCCTTGGCCCATCTGGCTGTGGTAAATCGACCACACTTCGAATGCTTGCAGGCCTAGAGAGCATCAGCTCAGGCGACATCGTGGTTGGTGGCAAAGTGATGAACAAGGTCGATGCTAAAGATCGTGACTTGGCTATGGTATTCCAAAGCTATGCACTGTACCCACACATGACGGTCTACGAGAACATTGCCTTTGCATTAAAACTGAAGGGCATGCCGAAAGCGGAAATCGACGTAGAAGTTTTAAAAGCGGCGAAAATGCTAGAGCTTGATCCACTACTTAGTCGTAAGCCGAAAGAGCTTTCTGGTGGTCAGCGTCAGCGTGTAGCAATGGGCCGTGCGATGGTTCGTACGCCGAAAGTGTTCTTGTTTGATGAGCCGTTATCTAACCTAGATGCAAAACTGCGTGGTGTGATGCGTGAAGAAATAAAGCACCTACACCGTGAGCTTAAAACCACCACCATCTACGTTACACACGATCAGATCGAAGCGATGACGCTAGCAGACCGCATCGTAATTCTGAAAGACGGTTATGTTGCTCAAGTGGGCACACCAACTGAGGTGTTCCAACGCCCTGCAAACAAGTTTGTCGCGCAGTTCATTGGTAATCCATCAATGAACATGTTGGAAGCGAAGCTGATTGAAAAAGAAGGTGAATACTTCGTTGAACTTGGTGATGTTCATATCCCACTTCCGGAGCGTTTTAAGTCTCTGGCGTCTAAAAACCTAGCGCTTCACTTTGGTGTTCGTCCAACAGACATCCACCTACGTGCT
Organism: Vibrio sp. 10N.247.311.12; assembly: GCF_041467515.1. NCBI lineage: Bacteria > Pseudomonadati > Pseudomonadota > Gammaproteobacteria > Vibrionales > Vibrionaceae > Vibrio > Vibrio sp. 10N.247.311.12. Next base: position 16,920 of record NZ_JBFSUV010000053.1, on the reverse strand, counting down.
GAGCAAGTTGACCACGACCGTGTGCTGCCATTCCCTGTGAAAATCAAAGACAAGGAACTGCTGGGTGCGAGCATTCTTCTGAAAACAGAAATCGGCGGCCAACCGCTGATGGTTGAGACCCAAGCTGCTGAAGTGGATGTGAAAGAACTGACACTTTACTTAGATTTGGATGCTTTCCACCTGTTTGACGCACTGAGCGAGAACTCGCTAGCGAGCTAGTCAATTACGAGCTAGCCGGTCTACTTAAGTCAGCCAACGAGCTGATACCAACCTACTTACGACAAATTGTTTTGGCTCCTCCTGATTTGGGAGGGGCTAGGGATAGTGATGATGAAATTCGGATATTTTGACGATAAAAACAAAGAATACGTAGCAACCACGCCGTGCACACCAATCAAATGGTGTAACTATGTTGGCACATTAGATTTCGGTGGCATTGTTGATAGCAACGGTGGCGTGTTGTTGTGTAAGGGCGATCCGGCACTGAACCGTATCACCAAGTACATTGCACAACTGCCAAACTCAGACTTCAAAGGCTCGACCCTATACCTCAAGGTGCGTGACGAAGCGGGTAACGTAGAGGTGTTCTCACCTTTCTATACACCGACTCTGAAGCCGCTTGATAAGTTTGAAAACCACACTGGCTTGTCTTACACCACCATCATTGCAGAAGCGTTTGGTGTGCGTTGTGAAGCGACATTCTTCGTGCCAAAAGCTGACCAAGTGCTGTTACAAGACATCAAAGTCACCAACATTTCAGATAAAGCCCTGCACGTTGATGTGGTTCCTGTGTATGAGTTCACACACTTTGATGCGCTTAAGCAGCTACTTAATGCTGATTGGGTTCCACAAACCATGACGCTGAAAGCGCACCAGCAAGAGTCGGGTCATACTGTGCTTGAGCAGTATGCCTTCATGAAGCGCGACTACGCGGTAAATCTGATGACAACGGATCGCCCTGCGACGTCGTTTGATGGTGATCGCCAATCATTCCTTGGTCAATTTGGTTACGGCACATGGGCTGCCCCGCAAGCGTTAGAAAACGATGAGCTTGGCAATACTGAGTGTTTGCGTGGTGACAACATTGGCGCGCTTAACCTGCGTTTGGGTTGGTTATCTCCAGAGCAGACAGAACGTACGGTCGTACAAATCGCGCAAGAACAGAGCCTAGAAGCAGCATTGCCTCTGCTGGCTAAATATCGTGACCATCAAGTGGTCGATTCTGCTTTCGCTGAACTGGCTGAACATTGGGGTGGTTACCTACAAGCAGTTCAGGTTGAAACGCCAGATCCTGCAATGAACTCAATGCTTAATGTACATAACCCACGTCAGTGTCACACCACTAAAAACTGGTCTCGTTACCTGTCTCTGTACCAGCTTGGCTATGGCGCACGTGGCATTGGTTTCCGTGATTCTTCGCAAGATACGTTGGGCGTGATTACTCATATGCCAGAAGAGGCGCGTGAGTTCATTGAGCGCTTACTATCAGTGCAAAACATCAATGGTTCTGCGATGCACCAGTTCTTCCCATCAACCATGGAAGCGAACGCGGGTGACTCACGTGAAGAGGAAGATCGTCCGGATTACTACGGCGACGATCATCTGTGGATTATCTACGCAGTCACTCAATATGTGAAAGAGACAGGCAATGCTGTTTTCTTGAACAAAGTGATCCCGTTCTATCAAAAAGACAAAGCGGGTAATCCTGTGGAAACAGGCACCGTTTGGGATCACTTGTGTCGCGCGATCGAATTTACGTACACCAATACGGGTGACCACGGCCTACCGTTATTAGGTTTTGCTGACTGGAATGACACGGTGAACCTGCCAACGGGTGCTGAGTCGATGATGGTAGCTAACATGTATGGTAAAGCCCTGCTTGATATGTTGGATCTCTGTGAGTTGCGCGGTGAAGAACAGTTGACTGCTCAGTTCAAAGAGCAATATCAACAGATGCAGAGCACAGTGAATGAGTGCGGTTGGGATGGCGAATGGTTCGTGCGTTACTTTGATGAGCAAGGCCTGCCGATTGGTTCTCACAAGAACGAGCAAGGGCAGATCTACACTAATGGTCAAAGTTGGCCTGTGATTTCTGGTTTCGCAACACAAGAGCGTGCCACTCAGGCGCTAGATTCGGTTTACAACAAGCTGAACACGACCAATGGTATCAAGCTTTCAACTCCAGGCTACAACGGCTTTGATCCACAACTTGGTGGCGTTTCGACATATCCACCGGGTGCGAAGGAGAACGGCGGTATCTTCCTTCACTCAAACCCATGGGTGATGATCGCAGAAGCGAAAATGGGTAATGGTGAGCGTGCTTATGAGTACTACCGTCAAATTAACCCAGCTTCTAAGAACGACGATATTGATACCTTTGAATCTGAACCTTACTGCTACCCACAAAACATCTTGGGTGACGAACATAAACAGTTCGGCCTAGGTCGTAATGCATGGCTGTCTGGTACTTCATCTTGGACATACGTGGCAGGTACGCAGTGGATTCTAGGTGTTCGACCTGAAATTGATGGCTTGCTGGTGGACCCTTGTATTCCGGCTGAGTGGCCTGAGTTTAAGGTCCGTCGTCAGTTCCGTGGTGCGACGTATCATATTCATGTCACAAACCCGAATAACGTATGTAAGGGCGTGGTTGAGATGAAGGTCAATGGTGACCTGATTTCAGGCAACAAAGCACCGGTATTTACATCGGGTGAGCACACCATCGAGGTGATTTTAGGTTAACAAAGAGAAGGGCGCTTTATGCGCCCTTTATTGCTTCTTTAGTTTGCTTCTTTCGTTGCAGTTGTTTCGTTAGCAATGCGTTCTCTGGGGGCTGATTTCGCATACAGCAGTTGCTTTAGTTTGCTTTCTTTATGTTGGCTGATAGGTGGCTTGGCATTGCCAAGTAAAGGTTTGAGATTGGTTCGGGCTAAGTGTCAATAAGCCAATCTGGTTATTGAAGGCATCAGCGGGGCAAGTCATTGGTTCTATTGCAATACTTTGCTCGCTAGTTGGCGTGTACAGCTGAACGAATGGGTAGCTTTCATCTTGTTGGTAGCGAATAGCGGCAGACGAATCTGAGCGCGTAAACGCAAGTTGGTTGGTTGTCTTGGAATCAAATTCAAAGCAGTGATTTAAGCTTTGATTGGTGAGCGAGTCGTCCAAAGACAAACGGTCAAAAGCGTGCTTTTCACCATTGGGTAGGTCGTTTTCGTGTATGACCTCAGAGCAAGGCGACATAGCGAGTCCACATTGTGCTAGCTCAGTACCGAGTGAAAAATAAGGGTGCCAAGCATCACCGAATGGGAAGGCTGAATCACCCAGATTAGAGACGGTCGTTGAGGAAGTGAGCTTACCCGTGGTATCGATAGTGAAGGTGACTTCAAGGTTGAACGCAAACGGGAAAGCAGGATGCAAAGACGACGTATGATATTGCAACGTCACACTGGCGGATTCTTCAGTGGCTACGCTGTTTGTAATTGAAAAAGGTTGGTTGTAGAGCAGGCCGTGTACGGCGTGATCAGACCAAGGAAAGTTAGCTGGGAGTTGATGGTTTTGGTTATCGAAACTGTAACGACCTAAGTTTAAACGGTTTGGAAAAGGGAATAATTTAGCACTGCGGGAAAAGAACGGATGTTGGTTGATCAGTTCATCATAATTCTGATAACCACAAATAAAAGAGAATGGACTGTTATTTACGATATATTTATTAATAACAGCACCAAATCCATTGATTATTTGAAGTTCTATACCATGTTGGTGGTTTATTAATGTGACAGAGTCAATATTTCCAAATTTTTCATTTATAATTTTAAACATGTTGATGTCTCCATTTTTAAAAGATATTAACAAGAAGAAAAAAATATTCAATGGCGGTTTTAAAATGAATAATAAAATTCCATATACGAGCTACTCAGGAAATTCAGAGCACTTGTGTAAAAAAGGTGATGCAGTTGAATTTATTCAACCTTGGTACACGCCAATTTCGACCACGCCAGAAAATACCGGTATGGCAGTCGGCGGAATTGGTAACACATTTACACTCACACCAAACGGCAACACGCCGAACTTCAGCTTTATTCCGGGAATATTTGTCGATTGTTCAGAGCAAGTTGTTAATTTTAATGATTTTTATGCGTCAGTGATGAATGTGCCAACCATCGACACGCTGCAAGTTCTTAATGAACAAGAGCTAGGTGTTCACCTGAACTTCTATCCTGCTTTGTTCGATGGTAAGAAGATTGACAATACAGACATGTCGAATGCGATTAACCACATTCGTTCGGCATTAAAAAATGGTGGCTTCTACCAAGAGAATAAAGCTAACTTTACAAAATGGAACATTGAGTTTTCAAATAAGACTCTATTATTGATTGACTCAGATTCATCTTCAATTATTTGTCAATTATATGTAGCCTTAGATTTCTTTAATGGTTTATTAATAAATGATACAGTTAAATTATTATCACTTACTGCTGGTGATAATAATGATATGGATAGTCTCAATGGCAGTGATATAGATAGTGTCAACGGTAAGGATATCGAATATCAAGCTTTGTATCCATTAGCTGAATATAAATATAACAGTTTTGATGACATTAAAATAAAACGTAAAGTGGTTTCTCCAATCGTTAAAAACGACAAACGCCTGTGCTCTTTACCGATGCACTGGAATCACTTCGAATTAACCAATCATTCTGCGAAAACACGCGTGATTACGCTTGCTCAGCCGCTACAAAACTTGATTGGCTCAACTTATCGCAAAGGTCGCGATGGGATTCAAGATTCGGCGTGTACCTTATCTCAAAACCCGATTGCTCAGCAGCATAAAGCGGTGAAGGTCAATGATGAAAGCCACAGTTTTACTGGTGTTCAGCTCACTAGTCAGTCCCCTTATCAAAGTGATATTGAGGGTGAGGTGGTGTTTGGTGTTCAAGCCGAAAACCGTTTGACTAAATCTGGCAAGGTATCGGTGTCTGTTAAGCCAACGCTTTATACTTCGAAAGTGACCCAGCAAACCGAGTTCGCACTGAAAACAGGCCGTACTAATACAGAATTCCAAACTGGGATCTACACTGGGCGCGAAGCATTGAGTGCATTGGTCGTGGTTCAGGTTGAGTTGGAGCCGGGCGAATCCGTTGACCTGCGTTTCGCACAGGTGATGGCACACAGTAAAGTTATGCTCAATGGCTGGCACTCAGACAAGGCTTACACGCAATTCTACCCACAAGCAAAGCCTGCCTTACCGATGTTACAAGATGTTTTGCCAAAGCTTGAGGTGATTGAGCAGAAGATTATTGAGCAACAGACCGCTTTCCTAGAGCAAGCTCAAAGCAAAATATCACAGCCTGAATCAGCGCTACGCTATGCGACGATGGCGATGAACTCACTGTCGTTTTTAGCCGAATCTACGGTATGGGATAAAGAAGACAAGTTCCTAGTGAAAGAGTGTGTTGATTACCCATTCTTTAACTCTCTGGATGTGTATTTTTACGGCTCATTTTCACTGCTTTACTTGCTGCCGGAGCTTGATGGCTGCGTAATGAAAGAGTTCTCAAAAGCGATTTTGGCTGAAGACTTTACTCAGCGCCGCTACTGGGAATATGAAGCAACACCGAATGCTGAATTGATCGATGAGAAGTACCAAGGCGTGCGTGCTATTCGAGGTGCGGTTATTCATGACTTGGGTAGCCCGTTCGACATCCAGCCTGACGCGTACAGCTGGCACAACGTGAAAGAGTGGAAGGACTTAGCACCGAAATACATTCTGATGGTGTACCGTCACTATCAAAACACGCAAGATATTTCTGTAGTTAAAGAGTGCTGGCAGGCTGTGACTGAGAGCATCGATTTCTTATCGAACTTGGTCGCTGAGGGCGATGATTTACCGCTAACCCGAGGTACAGACGACACCTTCGATAACCTTGCGTCTCACGGTATCTCTATTTACTGCGCGAGCCTTTGGGTTGCAGGCCTGCAAGCCGCGAGTGAACTTGCACAATTGATGGGCGAAAACGATCTGGGTTCGGATTACCTAACACGTTCGAAAAAGGCATTAGCAACAGTTGAGCAAAGCTTGTGGGATGAGAAAGAAGGCTACTACTATTTCTTCGTGACGCCAGTTCAAGCCAAGCATCTAACGGGCGAAGGCTACCAAAACCTGGAAACCTTAGGCCTGACTTTGACGGGTGATACGATTGCTGACAAGAATACGCTCAATGCCTATCTCAATGAGACCGATACCTCCATCAACATCAGCAAGGTATCTCAAAGAGTCTCTAAGAAACGCTTACTGAGTGAGACCGCGCCTCAAGCCTTTACTCAAGAATATCTAGAACTAGTACCAGATTCAGACAACAGCTTTGGTGATGCACTGCTTGCAGACAGCTATCTCAAGCTGATTGGTTTGGAGGGCATTTTCCCGCAAGAGCGTATTCAACGCGCATTGGACTATGTTTATAAACATAACTTTGAGATCAACAGCCCTAAGCTGGGTGTGGCGAATATGACATTGGCAGATGGTTCACCACATGAGGCTTTTCAGGCACAAGATGTGTGGATTGGTGTGCAATTTAGTGTCGCAACAGCGTTGAGTTTAGCGGGCAAATCGCAGCAAGCAGAAACATTGATGGACACCGTGTATACCGCACTCTATGACTATTCAAAAATTCCATTTGCCGCGCCAGAAGGGTTCAATTGCTCAGTCTCATTTGATGAGAAAGATCTTTCAGAGTCTTTTAAATTGTCACAAAATGATGCGAAAAAGTGGCTTACTGCACTTAAATTGCAAAAGTGTGTGCTGTCTGACGGTCGAGTTAGTCCTGACCTGACTAAAGACAGTGATAAATTTGTTAGTATGTTGCAAGGCGAAATTTCAGCGGAACAAGCCATGATTCTTCACAAATGGCTACTGAGCACCGGGTTGAAATACACCGCAGGTCGTTATTTCAGACCGGGGATGATCTTCGCCTACATGTATTAACTTAATGATACGAGTTTCAACGAAAGCTGTGGTATGCAGGTTGAAATAGGTGGGGAGCTTTCGGGCTCCCCAAATGTCACTGGATTAGGGTATCGAGATGCGCACTAAAACTAAAAAAACAACCGTATACGATGTAGCGAAACTGGCTGGTGTTTCCCCAAGCACGGTTTCTCGTTTTCTTAATCGAACCACTTATGTGTCGGATGATAAAAGCCAGAACATCGAGCAAGCAATCAAAGACACGGGCTACAAACCCAATTTTCAAATGCAAGAGAACATCAATCGCCGTTCACTCACGATAGGTGTATTGGTGCAACATCCTGATAGCCCTTATACCAGTCGTATCCTCAACGACATGGAGAAAACCCTGATAGCTCAAGGCTATTCGTTAGTCATAGCAACCGGGCATTGGCAAAAAAAGCTCGAGATACACGCTTTAGAGTATCTGGCTAATAGTAATGTCGATGGCATGATCATCGTGACAGGCAGCATTACCAAAGAAGACATCGCGAAGTATGCGCAAGACATTCCGGTGGTTGCGGTGGGCTATGACATGGTTGCAGATAATGTTCGCTCAATTAACATTGACAATGTGTTGGGTGGTTACATGGCAACTCTCCACTTGCTCCAACAGGGGCATGTGAATATTGCTCATATTAAAGGGCTTTCAAGCCAGCCAGACGCAGGTAATCGGTTTGAAGGCTATAAGAAAGCGCTTCAAGAAGCGGGCATTAAGGTGATGCCAAAGCTCGTCAAGCAAGGGGATTTCAGTAGTGAAACTGGCTATGAGAAAACCGTGGAATTAATTGAATCTAAGATTCATTTTTCTGGCCTGTTTGCCGCCAATGATCAAACGGCTTACGGCGCGATTAAGGCGCTCCATGATCACGGCTACAAAGTGCCAGAAGATGTGTCAGTGATTGGGTTTGATGACTTGCCAACGTCTAAGTATTTCACACCTGCGTTAACAACATTAAGGCAGCCAATTGAAGAGATTGGAGAGGTGTGTGCTCAGTCGATTTTGAACTTACTTTCAGGTGAGAGGCATGAAGCACGACTACCACCGATAGATTTAATCGTCAGAGAGTCGACCAAGTCTCTGTATCGTTAGTTGTGAAATGATTGAATCATAGGGAGTTACAGTCAAAGACACATTATTTCCCTTCAGAAACGAAAAATGTCGCATCCATGCGACATTTCTCTTTTGGCGGCCAAACCAGTTTTGCTATATCCATTCTAGATTTCAATCCATTAGGAGATTATTCAGAATGTAATTATAAGACGCTGTTAATGTTGATTAGTTCCCTTTATGCGGCATTTTTTTTCGATTTATCTTCTAAGTCGAATGACGCAGCGATTAATTTCTTGGTGTAGTTGTTTTTCGGCGCATTGAAAATCTCTTCTGCAGACCCTTCTTCCATTACTTCGCCCTTCTGCATCACCAGTACGCGATCCGACAGTGCTTTCACTACCGAGAGATCGTGGCTGATGAACAGGAAGCCGATATTGTGCTTGGCTTGAATGTCTTTCAGCAGGTCAATCACGGTCAGTTGTACTGAGCGATCGAGTGCTGAAGTCGGTTCATCCAGCAAAATGAAAGAGGGCTCTAGAATCAGTGCGCGAGCAATCGCGATACGTTGTCTTTGCCCGCCAGAGAACTCATGTGGATAACGGTTTATTGAATTCGGCTCTAAGCGAACTTCAATCAATGCTTTGCGCGCTCTTTCTAAACGTTCTTGCTTGGATAGATGAGGTTGATGCACCGTTAAGCCTTCGGTGATGATTTCCCCAACTGTCATGCGTGGTGATAAAGAACCATAAGGATCTTGGAACACCATTTGGACATCTTTCTTGAGCTTGTGACGCTCTTTATCATTTAATAAGCTAACGTCTTGGCCTTTGTAAACAATACGTCCGGTACTCGGCAGCAAGCCGATTAATGCACGTCCAAGGGTTGATTTACCTGAACCAGATTCACCAACAATGCCTAGCGTTTCGCCTTGCTTAAGATTCAACGAAATGCCTTTTACGGCTTCGAAGTACTGGCTTTTACTCTTGATAAAGTGTGATTTCACCAAGAACTGAACTCGGATGTCGTCAGCACACAATAGTTCTGGGGCTGTCGCCTCAACAGGAACCTTAGCGCCTTTCGGAATCGAGTTAATGAGCATTCTTGTGTAATCATGTTTAGGACTATCGAACAAAGATTGAGTCATCCCTTCTTCTACGAGCTCACCTTTACACATCACTAGCACGCGGTCTGCAAAGTGTTTCACCACACCTAAGTCATGGGTGATGAACAAAATTGCCATTCCCATCTTGCCTTGGATCTCTTTGATAAGAGCAAGCACTTCCGCTTGTACGGTCACATCCAATGCGGTGGTGGGTTCGTCGGCAATCAAAATATCGGGCTCGTTGATTAAAGCCATCGCAATCATGATGCGCTGCAACTGACCGCCTGAAAACTCATGCGGATACTTGTTGTAAGCCTGTTCTGGCATTGGTAAATGCACAAGATTGAAGAGCTCTAGCACACGCTGTTTTGCTTTTGATTTCGATACATTGCGGTGGCACATAATGGCTTCAGCCACTTGTGTGCCCACGCGCAGGTATGGGTTGAGAGAGGTCATCGGTTCCTGAAAGATCATGCCGATTCTGTCGCCACGAATCGACTGCATTTCTCGTTCAGTCTTGCCAAGTATTGATTGCCCCTCAAATTCTATTTCAGATTGAGCATCAATGATGGCGTTATCAGGAAGCAAACGCATAAGCGCGTTGGAAGAGACGGATTTACCTGAACCTGATTCACCAACAATGGCCAAGGTTTCGCTTGAGTTAAGGGTAAAGTTAACCTTTTTGACCGCATCAATGATTCCATCATTGGTTGTGAAGCTAACGGAGAGGTTATTGACTTTAAGTATGGCCCGGTCCGACATGATATATCCTTATCAATTTAAGACATTAGGTGAAGATTGAACTTCTGACGTTGTTTTAAGTTGCCCAAAATGGTGATGAGCACGTTGAATTTGTTCTAGTTCGAGCATCCAATGCGAACTGCGCTGAGCGCTGCAAAAAGCGATCAGGTGATTGAGCAAATCTTCGCTCTGCTTTTCCAATAACCCAAAGGTACGTTGAATCAGCTCAGTGTTCTCCAGAGAGATAAATTGCATCAGAGCGTAAGATTGATTCAAGGTATCGAAGGCTTGTTGGTGCTGACCTAATCGGTTGAGTATCTCTGATTGAGCGACACTTGCGTCTCTCAACCCAGCAAGCAGGCAGGCAAATTGGCAAGGTTTAATATCGCTTTGGTATGCTGCATCTTGGATGTGATGAGGAAGTGAGGTTAGAACATCACCATACAGGCGCTGTGCTTCAGGCCAGTGACCTTGTTCCATTAACTGTTCAGCTTTTAGGTAGTGCATCCAGCATCGTTCAATTTCCATATCCACATCCTCAATTTATAATATCCGAAAATGTTAATGATATTTATTATCAATTGCAAATTAAAATCATTCACATGTTAAGTTGGTGAATTAAATAACAAGCTATTCCTAAAAATGGCTTAAATTGTGTGTTATTTGTTCAGTTGAACAGCTGTGTAGCGTAAGTCACTAAATTTGTAGGAAATTACATCTACACTGATTTTATCTACCCCCAAGTAATGAAGGACTAAGGAGGCGGCGATGGCGATGCAAAGACTCAATACAGAACAGCTGTATCAGGTGGCGGATTTAGACAAGCTACCATGTAAGTCGACCAAAGAACTGGCTCCAATTGACGAAATCGTCGGGCAGGAACGGGCACAAAAAGCCGTTGAGTTCGCGATGTCAATCAAGGAAAAGGGTTACAACATTTATGCGATAGGGCGAAATGGTCTGGGTAAACGCACCATGATCTTGCGCTATCTGAACCGTCACCCTCAAGAAGTGCAGGAGCTTTTTGATTGGTGTTATATCGCGAACTTTGAAGATATTCGTACACCTAAGGTACTGAAATTGCCGCGTGGCGTTGGCAGCAGCTTAAAGCAAGATATTGAAAAATTGATGCGTAAACTGCTGAAAGGTATGCCTCTAGCGTTTGATAACGAGATGTACTTTAGCCGTGCTGACAGGCTTAAAAATCAACTGGCAGCTAAGCAACAAGCCGCGTTAGAAAGCATTAGCCAAGAAGCGAAAGACAAGGGCATTAACCTGACGATCACCACCCAGGGTGATTACCAATTTGTGGCAATGAATGGTGATGATCTTCATACCGAAGAGAGCTTCGATCTGCTTTCGCCGGAAGAACAAGATCAATTTGATAAAACCATTGATGGATTGGAAGTCGGCCTACGAACCATCTCTCGTGAACTGACGGAACTTGAAGAGACGTACACTGAGAAAATTCAAAAGCTGAATGATGATACGGCGCGAGATGTGATCACGCACTTCATCAAGCAATTGAAGAAGGATTACAGCCAATATCCAGACATCAAAAAGTACCTAACGGCACTGCGTAAAGACATTGTCGACAACGCTGACATCTTCTTAGAAGAGAGCACGGAGCAAGCAGAAGTTGCAACGGCCTCTTTGGATAAGAAAATGCCGCGTCGCTACAAGGTTAATGTGATTGTGAGCCAAAAGGAGGAGACTCTGCCGATCGTGGTGGAAGAGAATCCAAATTATCACTCTCTGTTTGGCTATGTAGAAACGGCAACGTTCAAGGGCACCGTATTTACTGACTTCTCATTGATTCGCGCAGGTAGCTTACACAGAGCCAACGGTGGCGTATTACTGATGGATGCAGTAAAGGTACTTGAGCAACCGTACGTTTGGGAAGGCTTGAAACGAGCACTGCGTTCACGTCAATTGAGCTTCACTTCATTAGAAAAAGAGGTGACCTTAACGGGGGCGGTATCGCTTGATCCAGAGCCGATTCCATTGGACGTTAAGATCATCCTGTTTGGCGATTACCGAACGTACCAACTGCTGCAACACTACGATGCAGAGTTTGGTGAACTATTCCGTGTGACGGCCGATTTTGAAGATGAGATGAAGCGTACTCCCGATTCTGAAATGCATTACGCGCGCTTTATTTCGAGCATCGTGCACGACAACAACATGCTGCATTGTGACCGCAAAGCGATCGCTCGCATCATTGAGCACAGCTCTCGTCAGGCGGGTGACCAAGGTAAATTGTCTCTGCACTCGGCACACATTGCTAATCTGCTTCGTGAATCAAATTACGTGGCGAGAGGCTCAAAATCGAACCTGATTCGTGCGACACACGTCGACCAAGCGTTATCTAACCAACAGATGCGTGTCGGACGACTGCAAGACAGTGTGATGGAAACCTTCACTAACGGCACCACGCTAATCCATGTTGATGGTCAAGCGGTTGGGCAAGTGAATGCGCTGTCTGTACTCAGCACGACGGATCATATGTTTGGTGCGCCGAACCGAATCACGGCAACCACCGCTTACGGTGATGGTGAAGTGATTGATATAGAAAGAAACGTAGACCTAGGTGGCAGTATTCACTCGAAAGGGGTGATGATCTTGTCGGCTTACCTTTCTTCCGTATTTGGCAAGACAGCCAAAGTCCCGCTCACCACTAACATCACCTTCGAACAATCGTATGGTGGCGTCGATGGTGACAGTGCGAGTATGGCTGAGTTCTGTGCGGTGGTGTCAGCGTTTTCTAAGCAGCCAAACCGTCAAGACATCGCGATTACAGGCTCGATGAACCAGTTTGGTGAGTCTCAGCCTATTGGTGGTGTGAACGAGAAAATTGAAGGTTTCTTTGATGTGTGTGAAATCAAAGGGCGTTCAAACGAACAAGGGGTGATCATCCCGCGTTCAAATGTTCACAACCTGATGCTGCGTAGCGATATCGTGAAAGCGGTTGAAAAGGGCGAGTTTAATATCTGGGCGATTGACCATGTAACAGAGGCGATTGAGCTGTTCACAGGCAAAGCCGCTGGTGAAGCAAGTGATGAGGGTAGCTATCCAATTGATACTATCTTTGGTATCGCCCAAGCTAAACTGAACGCACTGCGCAAATAGTTTGAATATCTAGATAGCTAAACAAATAAACAAACAGCCAAAACGCAAAAGCCATCGATTCTAGAGTCGATGGCTTTTTTGTTGGTTGAGGTTTAGTTTGCCAGTGAGCTATTTGTATTTGGTCAGCTTATGGTATTCGGTAAAAGTCGCGTGTTAAAAGGCGTTACCCATTTCGCAAGCAGAGCTTGGTGCCATCGAACTTCAGTTTTGCCAATAAGTGTTTGGCGTTAGCTCTGCCAATATCATCAAATTCGACACCGTATCGAGCGTAGTGCGTCGATTTCTGTAAATTACAGACGATGCCTCGCAATGGCGGAATCAGTGGGCCATTGTAGTTCTCAGGGGTTATCTCAATAGACACGCGATCGGCAATCTGAATCGCACGAGAGGTTGGTGAGGTAACGAAACGACAACCACTTTTCGATAAGTCTCTTATCTCACAGTTTGCTCGCTGGTCGTTGAAGATGATTCTTGAAGCCAGATTCACTTCATAGCGTGTTTCTTTACGTAGCTGTGTCACTTGCATCGTGCTTGGTGTAGACAGCACTAGAATAGGGAAGGGTTCACCAATCTTATGGTGAATTTGGCTTCTAAAGTGGATAAGCGCGCCTTCACCTCGTAGAGAATACGCACGAGCGGTCATCCAAAAACCTTCTTGAAAGAAAAAGTTCAGATCTTCATTGGATACCTCGGGAACCTCAACCACAATACAGTTATCACTGTGCGTTCCGATAAACTTGGTGGTGGCGAGAAACTTCGTGCCAACGGGAGTCGAGACATTTAATGTCAGCTCACTGCCGTGCTCAATCATGGCCAGTGCATCAGTGCTATTGATAGTGGAAACGGTGCGATTACGAGGGTCTTGAAGTGCCTGATTATGCTCCAAAGGCTTCTTCAGGGGTGCGTTCATTATATGTTCTCCATGCGCCAACATGCGTCTGTTAGTTATATTGGTAACTTGCTAATAAGGGGTTATTACGTGCTAGATTTAGTGGACGTACTCACATAGATTTATAGAGTGCCTTTTATCATTGCTGATTTTATATTAAGCCGCTTGCACTGAATTATTTGCTGTGTTTGTAAGTACTTAGTTTTATTTATATGCACTTGCGCTAGTCTATTACAAGGAACTCATACTTCAAACTTTTATTGTTTGTCGTATCAATTATTTGCAGGAGTTGAGAATGCAGGCAGTAAAATGGGATCAAGAAGTGAACCAGATCACGGTAGAGTTAGAACCCAACCAGTTCGCGGTCGTTAAGTATCAAAAGGACGGAGATGTACTACATATCACGTCGACACGCATTCCTGATGAACTGCAAGGCAAGGGCTTTGGGAAGGTGATGATGGAGTCGGTATTGCCTGAAATTGAACAAGCGGGCTTCAAAATTGTGCCGGTTTGTAGCTATGTGGTTCACTACATGAATAGGCAGCCACAGTGGTCACATCTTCTATCCGAAAAAGCATAGCAACGAGTTATATGTCTCAATCAATACCGTCAAACAATCTTGCTCAATCACAAGTGAGTACGAGTCCAAACCAACCTGAGCTTTATCAAAAAATTGCGACCTTACTGGGTTGCCATCAAGGGTTTGATATCCAAGTGATTCAACGCCTATGGGGCGGGTATGGCGAGCTAGTTCGCTTAGTCTTTGATAAAGATAATAGCGGCTCGATGAACAACGCCTCAGTAAACAGTGTGATCGTTAAGCATGTCGCACTGCCAGATAAAGCCGAACACCCCAAAGGCTGGAACACCAAATTATCTCATCAGCGAAAGGTGCACTCTTACCAAGTTGAGACGGCTTGGTATCAGTCGTTCACTCAGCAATGGGATGAGCGCTGCCCTGTACCTGTTGGGCTGCAATGTGAACTAGAAGAGAATGAGTGGCTGATAGTGATGCAAGACTTAGCGGATATTGGCTTCCCGTTGATCTCTCAGTTTGATGTGCTTGCTGCTTCTGACTATCAGGCATCTAGTTACACAAGAGAAGAGCAAAAACAACGTAATGCTTGCCTTAAATGGCTTGCTAACTTTCACGCAAAGCATATCAATATCAATCAAGAGCAGTTGTCATCATTGTGGCAAGTCGGTACTTATTGGCATCTAGATACACGCCCTGATGAACTCAATGCCTTGGCTGATTTACCATTGAAGAACCAAGCCAAGCACATCGACCGTTTATTAAAAGAATGTCCATATCAAACCTTAGTCCATGGCGATGCCAAGCTCGCCAATTTTTGTTTTGATTCTGAAAGCGAGCGCGCGGCTGCGGTCGATTTCCAATATGTGGGCCATGGCTGTGCGATGAAAGATGTCGCCTTGTTCATGAGCAGCGCGATTAGGCCACAAGATTGCGCAGAGCTTGAATCAGAAGTACTAGGTGCTTACTTCCAGCACTTGAAAGAAGCATTAGCGCACTATCAACCACAGCTTTCATTTGATGAGGTAGAAGCAGCATGGCGACCAATGTTTTACGTGGCGTGGGCCGATTTCCAACGTTTCGTAAAAGGCTGGAGCCCAGAGCATTGGAAGATTAACCCTTATACTGAGCAGTTGACCTTACGAGTGCTCACTCAATTAGACGAACAGGAGTCCGTCAATGTTCGATAGAACCGCGAGCTGGAAAACGCCGCAAAACTTCTTATTACTGATTTCGATTGTTGTCCCTATCGCGTTTTCGAGCTGGATGGCTCTGCTTAATAACTTCGTGATTGAGAAAGCGAACTTTGATGGCGCCGATATTGGTTTGTTGCAAAGTGTGCGTGAGATCCCAGGCTTCTTAGCGTTTACCGTGGTGTTTGTTTTAGCCTTCATTCGAGAGCAACGCTTTATGTTGATATCGCTGGCGATGCTGACCGTGGGCACGGCGATAACCGGTTTATTCCCTTCACTCACAGGCTTGTTGCTGACTACGGTTTTGATGTCGACGGGTTTTCACTATTTTGAAACGCTGAAGCAGTCTCTGTCACTGCAGTGGTTGAGTAAAGAAGAAGCGCCCGAGATGCTGGGTAAAATGATCTCCGTTGGCGCGTTGGCATCCTTAATCACTTACGGCTCTATCTGGGTGATGCTAGAACAGCTGAAGCTCGACTTTGCTTGGGTGTACGGCATTACTGGCGGCATTGGTTTTATTCTGGTTTTGGTGATGACCTTTGGCTTCCCTGAGTTTCAGACCAAAACGCCACAGAATAAGAAGTTGGTGCTGCGAAAGCGTTACTGGCTCTACTACGCGCTAACGTTTATGAGCGGTGCGAGAAGACAAATCTTCACTGTGTTTGCAGGCTTCTTGATGGTAGAGAAGTTTGGTTACTCGGCTGCCGACGTCACATTGTTGTTCTTGGTTAATTACCTATTTAACTTCTTGTTTGCGAAGCGCATTGGTCGATTTATCGGTGTGGTTGGCGAGCGTAAAGCGTTGATCTTCGAGTATGTTGGCTTGATTGGTGTGTTTGTCGGTTATGGTTTGGTGCAAAGCGCGGAATGGGCGGCGGCACTTTACGTGATCGATCACCTGTTCTTTGCATTGGCGCTGGCGATCAAAACTTACTTCCAGAAAATCGCAGACCCGGCAGACATGGCATCAACTGCTGGTGTCTCTTTCACCATCAATCATATTGCAGCGGTCGTTATTCCAGTGGTGTTTGGTGTGATTTGGTTGTCTTCTCCTGCAACGGTTTTCTATATTGGTGCTGCGATGGCGGCGGTTTCTTTGGCGTTGTCTTTAAACATTCCTAAGACACCTGAAGAAGGTAATGAAGTGCGAATGTTTAGCTGGCGTTAATGTTGGTCTCGATATTATGAAATAAGCAAAAAGCTCCAATAGTGATATTGGAGCTTTTTGTTGTGCGCCGAGCATGGCGTTGATCTAGGAGGTGAAAGTCCTCTACGGG
>NZ_JBFSUV010000052.1:0-38574 GCF_041467515.1 Vibrio sp. 10N.247.311.12 | reverse complement strand
AAGAGAAGCTGCTTAATAAGTAAGCAAATGATGACAACTACCTTGAAAAACACCGTCTACATCTAAGCCCACACTAGTGGGCTTTTTTACGCCTGTAACGAACATCTAAATCTTGTTCTTCTTGTTGAGGTACATGTTTTCATCGGACGACTTTATTAGATTTATGATGTTGAAACTTCGGGAATCCGCCGTACCACAACCATATGAAAAACCGAGTGGCACCTCATCATCACAACGAAAGCTTTCAATGAAGTCATGAAATTCAGCGTGAATTTTATTGACCAACTCAGAAGCATAACCAACCTCTTCTGAGTGTATGACGACAATGAATTCATCACCACCAACCCTAGCCGATATGATGTTGTACTTTGCATTGTTTTTTATGCATGACGCAAAGCCAGAGATATAGTCAAACCACCTCACATCTGAATCAATTTTTATCTTCCATCTCAATCCATTTATTAACCAGATCATAAGCAACCTTTGAACACTGATATTCCGCATTTTGTCTTTCAAGACCAATGACATGTTGTTCAGTAAGTATTAGGTATGCAGCCAGTGACCCAATATCACCGGCCTGTGCTAGTCGATTGACACACTCTTCATAGTCGCTGTATTCATCAGACAAGTCTTCATCGAAGTAATCTGGGTCATGAACGCCAATTGGATCCCACTCCTCTAACAATACCTTCGATACATACGTTTCGAATTCACTGCTCTGAATGCGTTTAGGCAAGCTATTGACCTTATCATCAAGCATGCTCATGATACCGCAGCTAACTATGCGGCTTGGTGCTGGTTCACCAACAAAGCAGAATTCTGTGTTCTCTTGAATGTTTTCAGAAAAGTCACTCCACGTAGGAAGGCTAACCAACGGGTATTCGTTTTTAGCTGCGTTAAAATCGACACAAATGACTTTGCTACTTAATACCTGCGGAAAAAGAGTCGGTTCTAATGTGTAGTGACCAATGACAACAGGTACCAATGGTGCCTGATTGTACTTCTTTGCACCTTTAGCCAGTTTAATTGTTGGTATGCGTTCTCTCTGCTCTTTAGATACCACAGCAAGATCTTGATAATTGTCCACTGAGTAGACATTTTTCCACCAAGCCACACGTATCTGACTGCGTTCAATGCCATTCTTATCTAAAAATGAGCTTCCCTTCGGTAGCGTAACTTCCGGACCTTTTAACAAGATTTCAATAAGTTGGTATAGCTCATGCTCAGTATTGAACGCATCATACCAATGTTCTTCTTTTAACGAATTATCGTCATTGAGATAAGGACGTAACCGCTGAATAGACTGGTCATGCCAACAAGCGTGAATAGCCGTCATGTCACCAAAATTTAAGAACAATGGTAACTGTTTAAACCACTCGACCCATTTTTTATGTTCAGCACTGTCTTCCCCGACTTGTTTAATAAACAATTGATGCTGTTTAATGTTGCCAGGCTTAGTACGGTCACGACAGAAATTGCGTTTATCGTCCGTCAATAACCATCCGATTGCATTAAATTCATGGTTTCCGAGAAGACAAAGTGCGTGACCATCGTCAACCCACTGTTTAACCTTATTCAGTAATGCTAAATGTTCAGCTCCGCTCTCCAATGAATTATCAATAAGATCACCGACAAAAATCAGTTTCGCATCACCTTCCTGCCAACAGTAATGAGAAAGCAGCTCATCTAGCTTTTCAACTTGGCCATGTACATCTCCAATAAATAGCATTTCATCTAGGTTATGGTTCGCCCTGAACTTCAAACCTTCTTCCAATTGACGAATACGGCTAATCAAAGTGGGTAGCATATCCATTTTCCAGCAACCAAGCTGAAAACCTCCACCAGACATTCCTCCGCGATTGAAGGCTTCAATATAAAGATCCGTATCCATATCATCGTTAGCGAGGATTTTTTCTACAAATTCGGTTAACCATTCACAGCACTCAACAGACTTGCCACCCGCTCCTATTTGTTCTAAAGAATTGTTAAAGTTCTCTTGATAACCGTACTCACTTAGAATATTCCAATTTGTCGGATAACCGGTGCAATTCTCAATCTCATTAACAAGGCTAGTGAACATATTCTCTCGGGTGAAATTTAACACCCACTCAATAAGTTGCTCTCCCGTAAACTGCTTTTCAGTCTCATTCAAGGCCTCTTTAAGCATTGCCCACAAAGCTGAGTTCCCACGTAAACCGTATTGAGATAAGTCGGTAAACAGTGCATCAATATGTTTAGATTCAATCATTGCCATTATCTAAGTTCCAATAGAAAGGGATTAGTGAGATTGCTCATCTAGCTGAGCTTCTAGTGCTTCAATTCTTTTCAAGGCTGCGGCATGCAACGCTTCTAACTCTCGACGATTATAATTGTGAGTGCCAAATGGGCGCGCATCGCACTTTGCTTCTTGTTTAGTGCTCAATCTGGTATTTTTAGTCAAATCACCTTTTAAAGACGTCGTTTTTCGATAGCTTAATCCTTGAATAGGCGTATTTACATTTTTTGTAATTTGCCCCCTACTATTGAGTGTTGCCGTTGCTAGCCCTTTTTTACCCACAGTGCACGATATGCCCCGTTTAGACACATTAAAACGCAACCACCGGCCACCAAAAGAACGAAAAAATCGAAATGCCATATGTCCTCAAACTTCTTTTTAACTCTTTTACACATTAAAGATGGTGAACTGATTTAGTTAGAATCATCACTTTGAATTAGCTTACTTTTGCAATAGTTATCACTTGAAATCAGCCCACTAAGGTCATCTACTCCAACCTTTCCCATAAATGGCTCAACACCCATAGCAAAGCGGCGTAAGTTCACCTCTCGCTGATAATCTTCGCTCATTGGGTTAATTCCTTTGTCCCTCAATTTTATCTCTACATTACTGTCGTAATGAAAATCATACTCTTCAGGGAACAGTTGAGTATGTAACTCGCGAATAGGATCAATAGACTCTTCGTAACGTTTAAGAATGGCTTTATTTGCTTTTTTTTTTATTACTCATCATTTGTTCCTGAATAGTGTCTATTCTTTAAACCACATAATGTTAAAAATCATACCCGTTAACAGTCTCTAACAGGATTTCACAAGCTTAAGATCTCGTCATTTACTTGAAAAATTCCAGAGCCAATTAGCAAGGCTGAAATGAATTAGGCCAAATCACTTTGCTATTACCACTAACATCGATTTTAAATGGGACAACCCAAAGCTTAAGTGTGTCACTGAAATCAAAGCTATGTTCAATAGCTTCGTTAAACTCATCATGGGCTGGGTATATCAATACAAGGTCACCACCCTCAATAGGCAGGTATTTATGGCCGTAAGCAAACATTTGGTAAAAATCTGACTGGGACAAACCTTGATTGTGGGCGTTTACATCAACCAACTTCCACTTGGTATCTAGAACTATTTGGGTCTTATTTGACTGAGTAATTATAAGATCAGGCTTTAGCATGAACTGCTCACGGCTATGGTGTGATACTAAATATTGAGATCTGGCTTGAGTTGATAATTCAGCCCCGTTAGGCAATGCATTACGAAGCACAGAAGCAACGTAATGTTCAAATACCAACTCCATTGGAAATAGTAATGATAACGCTTCAGAGTCACCTTTCATGCTTAATGGCGACATATCCTCGAGTATGATCTTAGCCCAGGCTAAAGGGGCTTGATAGTGGTTCATCCCTCTGTCCACTTTAATGCGCATAAAGTCCTGCTTTACCGTCGAGCTAAAAGGGACATCAGCAAACGCAAATTCTAATTCACGCAACAAACGTTGATTGTGTGGAGCCAGAGGCTGCACACTAAGTTTTCTTAACGCTGTTCGAATAAGCCTATTCGCAGGTCTGTTTTGTAAAAACTCATCAAACTCTACATAGAACTTATGCTTATTAACCACATTATGGCGAAGTTGTTTGGCGGTTAATAACTTCCCCTTTTTGTAAGCTAGATTGTCTTGTACTGAAACGTAGTCACTTTTCAAACCTCGCTTAACGAGATCATTGACTGCCGATAAAAACTGAGCGACAAAAACATCGAACAGGGGCATTTTGCGTGACTGAACGCTCGAGTTGGAAGACGATATAAATCGAAAATCACCCAAGCGTTTTAACATTGCTAACAATATTTCACGCGATTCATCAGCTCCCTTTTCAATGGTTTTTGAGCGCCGCCCTACCTTAGGTAAAATTTCGATTTGCTCACCGTTAGGAGTACGTAATACGCCAACATAACTCTTCACTTGGAGTACTTTCAATCCGTTACGAACACGAAGCTGTAAAAGCTGCGCTATTTCTCGCGACTTAGACCCAAGACAAAGCTGCTCCAAGTAGCAGAAGCTCTGTTGTGAGATAAGGGTAAAACCATAGGCTTCTCCCTCTAATTCTGCACACAAGTAACCATATTCAAAAACAGTTGCATGCATTATTGATTACTTACCGCATCGCTATCATTGACTTCGTTGTGAGTTTCAATTCCACTTACGTTGTACACACCTAAGTAGGAGTTCGGTGTACTCCATACGCTCGATTCTGGTTTAGCAAGTGTATAACGGACTTGAGTTTGCCCGTATTGATCTAATTGATGGTTACTACCAAACAGGCTATTCAGATCCGTATTTTTTAGCTCCACTCTTTTGACAAACTGTAAACCTGGGTTCTTGGATTTCTGATTATCGGCCAACACTAAGCGGATTTTCTCCCAATCTTCAAAAAAATACTCTTCTAGTAGTGGGATAATTTTATTTTTAAATACTAATTCCAAAGCTTCAAATGCCTGGTCTTCACCTTGTTCTTCAAGTGTTTTCTTTACTGGCATAAAGAAGGCATGCCCAAGCATATGCTCACGATCGTAAAGTATTTCGATACGCTGATTTAAAACAATCAAAAGTTGTTCTAAATTGATGCCTTTTACATAGCAGTCTTCAAGAAGCTCAGGTTCTGGCATCATCTCTACAAAATCGAAACGGCGACGTAATGCAGTATCCATCATCGCTAACGAACGGTCAGCCGTGTTCATTGTGCCGATAATGTCAACGTTAGCAGGTACACTAAATTCTTTACCACTATAAGTCAGCTTTATGGACATGGCATTTTCACAACCTGCTCGCTTATCCAGTTCAATTAATGAAATAAGCTCGCCGAAAATTTTTGAGATATTTCCACGATTAATTTCATCAATAAAAATGGCATAGCGGTGGTTTGAGTCTGCTTCCGCACGTTGACATAATTTAAGGAACACACCGGGAGCAACGGAATAGCTAATGTTACCGTTCTCGTCTGTCTCAGCCTTTAGTCCCTCAATAAACTCTTCATAACCATAGGACTGATGGAAAGTTGTCATACTATAGCGCTTGATAAATTGGTCCGCTTTGGGGCCTTGCTTTATCTCTTGATATAGGTCGACAAGCTCTTCGATTAACTCACGCTTTTCATCAACGATGAACCAGTAAGCATCTGCTGTTTTATCAAATACCGCTGGCTCGCTATGAGATTTATAGTCAACGGTGGTTGACTCAAGGATAGAAAAACTCTGAAGGGCAGCCCAAGCAGTATTTGTTAAGTTTTTATCTCTGTTATTGAGCTTTGTTTTACATTGAAAATATGAATGTTCTACCAACTGTTTTACTTTTACTTGCTTATCAAGATCTAATAAGCACAAGACTAATACTTGCATCCAATTAAGAGGATCTAGCTTTTCTTGTAGCCATTGAGACTCATCTTGAACTTCGGGCGTACTGATATACTGCTTTTCAATCTGCTGTAAATGGTATGTCTTCCCCGTTCCAGGAGGTCCATAAAGAATCTTGTTAACTGGATTGATAACTTCTTGTATAGTATTTTTTCCCACGTTAGATAACTCCGCAATCCCTTCACTTATCACATAGTCACATGGCCAATAACCAACTCTTTCCACTGGGTTGTCTTCCACGAACTCTGGTATTGTTTTCCCTAACTCTTCGATCAACGCTAGCGTTAAATTTTCTCTGCGCTCACCGATAGCAACTCTAATGCTTCGCTTTGAAAGGTTGATAATAGCGAATGTGGCAGACGCTTTGCCTTCAACAGGCTTACCTTGACGACCAATTTTAAGTTGATCAGTCTTTGTAGTTGGATAGATATCGAGTGATGATTCGTTAGCAAGCTCAGTCAACGTGTGAAGAAGCTCTAGCTTGTCATTGTTCATTCCATTAAGAATATCCAGTGTTAGGTGTTCTTTTAGCTGTTCAATGATTTCATCTTCTGGCGGTTGGTTTAAATTCCATACATGATAGGTATAACTCGCAGCATCTACACCTTCTGGCTTACATGCCAACAATTCATTATTCGCTTGAGCAATGGTGATATCAGAGCTCTTACAAGCACGCTGAAAAACAGCTTCTTTGAAAATGGCGAGTACCTTAGGAGAACTTTGATCTTGATACAAAAAAGCCGTTTTCCACTTTATCGTGTTTGGTAAGGGCGAATCTTGAATAACGTCCAGATCACCACGTTTGACTGCATCAATTACATGTATAATTTGAGATTTTATTTCTTGGAAAGCTAATTGCTCCGTTTCACCTAAGTTCCTTTTCCAACTATAGGCTTCACCGTGGACTATATGAGGACGCTCGCCCTTAGGAGCACTTTTTCGGCGATAGATCCCAAACTTACTTGAGTCTCCCCCTTTAATTGAGCCTAAATTGGTTGTGCCGAACTCAATCCAGTAGCTGAAAGAGTCTTTACTACCCGGGTTACTGTATTCTTCGAGGGTCATAGCCATAACCCGTTCATAAGGCCAAGCAGTCAAAAATGCTTGCCACATTTCGTTTCTAGCATGAAGTTCGTTTGTATCAATTTCAACGTTAGGCATATTTAAGTTTCTCTGTTAATTCAGTATTCACGCGACTTAATGAGGCACACATTTCGATCTCTAGGGCAAGTTTTGACTTAATGAATCTGTCAATCGCTGCCCTTTACAATTGACCTAACTTTAAAATTCGCTACTTTGTTTTACGGCTCTTCTTTTCAAAAGCTCGGATAGTTTTATTAAAATAGAAAATCCTGATCGTCATTGTTTTCCTGTATTCGTTGTTTTTCCTTTCTCTTCTTTATTTGCTCTCGGCGCAGTTTTGATTCTTCTTGCTGTTTCAACAGATACTGCTGACACTGTACTTCTTCAGGTAACATAACCAGCAGCGGTGTGTAACCAACGCTTTTCGCTATAGCATTAAGACAAACGCGAAGCGCTCCTGAAGCAACAAACTTTTCCCAATACCCGTCACAAAAACGAGCGCCCCGAACCGCCGCTGTCAGTATTTTGAAGTAGTCATTTCCGTTACACAATTTAAGCAATTCGGTTATTTCTAACTCGGATAATGAATCAAAAAGCTTAAGCACTTTTCCACCCGCTTGCTGCTGTGTGCTTTGATCTGGGTATTGCGTCCAGTCGAAGTCTTTCAGAATAAAATCGTATCCATAAAGTAGATCGTACACGGTGTGTTCACTATCATCAAAATCATTGCTATGTAACTTATTTAAAAATTCATGGATTTGTTGGAGTGTTGGCATAGTGATGCTTCCTACTTGATTCTATTGAGTTATCGTTCCAGAACGAACTAATTGTAACGCACTCGGTTCCCTATACTCATGACGTAGTCTGGAATATCATTTATTCCATTTAGATAATTGATATTTATAAAAAGTTCGAGACCTTTGGCACGGTGCATTTTTCTTTTGACTGTTGAAATAAAAAGGCAATTGATTAAACCAAAACCTCTGTGGCGTCGAAACGAACACCACGAATGCAAAGACAAGAAGATGTAATAACTTCATTCATAATACTTTTATTTTTCTTCATCTCTTCGTAATTGAACGGACCAAATGTTTTATACTCCTTGACTCATATTCGCTCCATCAGCCCAACGACTTCTATACAGACTCTTCAGCTAACTTCATTTGGCATATAATGTCATCTACGCATAAGTCATACTTTTTAATAGCGGACACTTCGCATCGTTGCTTCTTTAACCGTTAAATCAGATTTTCATTGGATACCTTTGGCGAGCTAAACTGATGATTTTGTTCATTATGACGTTCGTCTATACACACGAAATGGCCTCTCTATTGCTTGGTTATTTTGTAGAGAGGTAATATTAGTTCAGTTAACACACTCGTTGAGGTTCGTAAGCTTATGAAGGGTGCGTATGAGATTGAGTAAACTTAATTAGGTTAGCCTGATATACGTCTGTAGTGACAAATTAATAGTGACTTACGACTTGTATTTAAAATGGTAATCGATCTGTTGATAGAGTGCGCACAACTCGTATGCGCACTCTAAAAGAGTACTTATCTAATTTGATAGCTTACATCGGTAGACCAAGATTCGCTGTTTCTAACAATCAGTGCCTTTTCTAAAGAATCTAGTGCTGCTAACTGAGGAACTAAATCAGAATGGAAATTATGTTTAACGGTAGAGAACTTCGAGTTTTCTTCACGTAATTGCCAATAGCCAACACCTTGATCAAGTTTAAATACTAGCTTTTTACCTGATTGTAATTCCAGCGTTAGTCGTCGTCTATGGGCGATATCAGACCGGTTGTCATGGCAGATAACTTTAGGTTTTATCGAAGCTTTATGTTCAACCCACATTTCGTAAGCTTCAATAAATTCATCTCTATCTTGCCAATCATGGTGCAGGTAATTCCCCATTGTTTGCTTTTCATGATAGAGCGTCTCAATGACCAGTGACGTGATTGTTTTTGTTCCTTGGCAAATAAACCCTAACAGTTGAGTAATCATCAACATTGATGAAGGGCTTTGAATATAACGGTCGCTATATTTAACCGCTACAATCTTTTCTGTCGAAAGGAAACTTAACAGCTCTGAATTGCTACCAAAGATCCCGTTCCAAAAAGCGGAGCCAAATGAAATAAGCTTGCCATTGAATTGGCTTACTATTTCAATTGTATCGGTTAAATTCGATGCCACGTCAACAGAAGAAGATTCTAGTACGACTTTAAAAGTCTCACTTTTTTCAAGTGGCTCCTGCTTAGTTAAAACCACAACCCCATTCGCAGTGTGCCATTGCTGACCAGGCTCTGCGTTTCCGCTCTCTGAACTGGCGATGGTTACTATATTCTCGCCATTGTTCAATTGAGCAACAATTTGAGGCTTAGCTTGTTTACCAATAGCAATTCGTGCACCTAGGGTTTGTAAGGTCCATAGATCTTCTTTCGTTTCCTCTGAAATGTCTGCGTGAGGAATCACTATCGTTAGATTTAATTCATCTGAAGTAAGGTAAGTAATGATCGAACGCTTGAAGTTAGGATGGGTAAGATCCCACTCCGATTCATCTTCACTTAGCCATACCGTTAATCCATCTGCACCATGGTTGATTTGATTGCGTATTGCGGCTGACACTGATGTGGGTTGATAAATAGCACCGGTAAAGGATCTTAACGTTTCTGGTACTTCATTGTGCAAAGTGAAATCAGTACCTAACCAACCTCTGGCTAACTGTGTGTCTATATAATCGATGTCATAACGTGTATCTGACTCTAAAAGACAGTCACTACAACCACTTTCACAGTGATCACAATTTAACCCTTCGACCATTTTATTCAGGATCGCCTGAATATATTGATTGGCTGAACTAGAAAATCCTGCTCCACCTGATATCGAATCATATAGCTGTATGACCAACGCAGAGGTACTTCCTTCGATCATGGCAGGCCGAATAGCATAACCAATTTCCGAAATTGAAATCCCTAACTGATTAGCCAATGCAGAGCGAAGAGAGATCGCTAACGTTGTCCCGATTACGCGCCCTTCCGTGGTATCGTCAATATACTCATTTCTTTCAGGGTGCGTTAAAACTAGCTCGAAGACGTCTGTTTTCGAGTGACACCCAAGATGGATACCTTTCATTATCGTCGCAGAACCATCACAACTTACATTCCCATCCCCTTTCTTATCTTTTTTCACTGCTTTTAGAGGTCGATGAGGCTCACTAGGGTTGAGTATTTTCGGATAATCCCCATTTTTAGAGAGTGATTCAGCACGTCCACACGTCATACAAAGTGCATACCCTTTACCATGCTCTCCCGATGAATGGTTAAACACAGTACCATCAGCGGTTGAGGTCATATACCCCATCGCGCTATTGGGCAGATCGATATGAGTGGCGTTACCTGTCGATACCCATGCATCTTCAACCGGAATGTATTTTTGCATCGAAATATCATTTGAAGGCCCATGATAAAAGTCTGTTGCAAAACCTGTTGGCTGTAATACCTGCCTAATGTGCTTACCTTTTATCGGTGCGCCACACAAAGAGTTCGTACACTTCATATCTAAAGAAGAGGCTGACACCGTCTCTTCATAGCCTGTTTGACCACAAGCATCACAACGCCATGCCATGTCAAATTTTTGCGCTTCATTGACGCCCGAATCAGAGGCATTATGCCAATGCAGTGTCACGCCTCCAGAGCGGAAAACGCGTCCATCTAATACAATTTCTGAACCTGGGGAGTATTCACGAATCGCAACAGCTAGGTTACGACTTGGTAAGCCTCTAAATCGAGAAACGTTATCCTCACGCTCATTGCCTTTTTTCTCTTTTCTCTGCTTTTCTCGAATGAAGTCTTCAATATTATTATTATCAAAGTTCACCACATCCGTTGGGAAACCGTAACCTGGTAGAAATGCCTTTGAAGCAAGCTCTCTTAATAAGTACTCTTGCCCTAGTCTCACTTTTTCAATATTTAGGCGATAAGCGTAAGGGGTATCACTATCAATGCCCTTCAACTCACTCGCAATATAGTTGTAATCAACAAACCATGTTTCTCTAAGCTTCTTGATAACCTCAGCTGCATTAGATCGTAAAATGCTAGGTTGAGTACCCGCAAGCCCAGTACCTCTAACCAAAGCCGATACGTCACTATCAAACAACGCTCCATCGCTCTCTAGCCAAGTTAACAGTGCATCACAGATAGAACTTCCTTGTGGTAAATAGAACCACTCCAAATTCAGGGATGTTGTCTCTTTAGTTGTTGAACCTACTTGAGTTTTCAAAAACAGAGACAGTAATAATGAATTAACATGACGCTGTATTAAGCGCTGTGAATTAAACGCCACATATGGTGCCGGAATTTGCGTGACAAACGGCCAGTCTGGTTGCTGAAAAACTTGTTGGTCATGCGGGTTCCCTTTACACAAAGTATAAGAAATTGCACGTGACTCCTTGCTTCGGCCTGCACGCCCTGCTCGTTGTAAATAGTTTGCCGGATGGGGTGGTACGTTATTCATCACAACAGCACTAATACCACCGATATCAACCCCCATCTCCATGGTGGTCGAACAGTTTAGAACATTGATTTTACCTAGTTTAAATAGCTTTTCGTACTCATTAAGGCGGTCAGCACTTTGCTGCGCCGAGTGTTCAGCGGTTCGATAATACAGCCCGCCCTCTATTGCACGGTCATTAATATCCGTCCACAAATTATGTTCACGTAAATACTGAACCTTTGGGTTATCCGCTACCGTGCTACGAATATGTTTTAAGCCTTTTTGAAAATCGAATTGCTTAGCCTCGACCTCCCAAACACATGGGAAATCAACCTCAATACATTGATATCTACTAATGTCTTCAACTTTACGAGGCAAGTACGGAGAAACCCCTTTGAAGGTAGTATCAAACAGCTTATTGGTTACCGGGCAAACAAACACTTTATCGATGAACGAAAAGGTGAATTTTTTACGATCCAGAGCAAATCGGTTGTTATCCGCCGACAAAATACGAGCATTAATGGTTAAGTCACGCCATACCGCGGTGAGCCATGCGTTAATGATGTCTCTACCCTTTGATGAGCTTGCATCAATCGTCGAAGTCGCGGTGAGCAGTTTAACCAATCGATTATGATTAGCACTTCGGATCTGCGGCCATTTTTTCACACGGCCTTCATTCGCTTCATCAGAATCAGGGTTACGCAGCGCTTTCGAGGCAAATCGGCTCCCCACCCATTTAAGCCAGCCACCTTCTTCTAGACGTAAGTAGTTGTTCTCTCGTACAAAGAAATCGAGTGACACTTTCACAAAATCTAACCAATCTTCTAGCGTGTAACCGTAGTCTTCCCAATGTGCCGGGCTGCTTTTGATCTTATCAAGACCAAGATAATTGACTTTAACCATGCCCTGAGTTTCTGAGTTATTTTGTCTTTTAGGGCGACGGGAGAACTCTCTAAAAAGCAGCATATCGGCTAGTTTGGTGCTGCCATCAGAGGTCTTAAATATTTCCGGTGATAGGTACTGGTTGTATTGGAACATCGCACCATTGAAGTCACTCATCTTAGCTAATTCGGTGACCATTTCATCCCAAGGTATTTCCACGAGTTTGATCGCAGCTCCACCACTGTTAAGGGCACGAGCTTTTTCTTCCAGTTGATCCGCCATGTCGTTCATACCCATGACTCTTAAGCTAGCCGCTTGCGCTAACATCGCCTCTGCGGATACACCTTCTGCAGGTTGATCATTGCTCACGGGTTGATCAAGCTGTTTTTCACGTAATACTTCAACCACAGAGCCACGTAGTTTAGAGCGTTCTGCCTCTTGCTGCATACGTACCGATAAACGCGCAGTCCCCTGCCGACTGTCAGTAAACGTGATTAAGCGTCGGCCTCGTGCTGGCAGTGACTGTGGCCCTTCAGCGCCAGTGGTAGAAATATCCGGGCAGAATTCAAGTAAGGTAGGAACAACGTTAGCAATGTAAAATGGTGCGCCTAACATCGCTCTACGAAATGGAGAGCCTTGGTTATAACCTTCAAAATTACAACCACAGCACGATTGCTGTTTTGCATCATCAAACATCAGAGAGTAGCCAGGTTCTACCGACCCAATCACCCCGTCTTTACTGATATTAATCGAGCTGTAAAAACCCTCTTCGTCTTGTTTAGAGCCAAACATCTCTGGAAAGCGAGCGCTATCATCAAGCTGCTGAATTTCAATATCCTGTTCTTCGGAAAAGTCTTGCTGAAGAGAAAACTCATCACCCGCGCTGCCGTTCCACTGTAGTAACTTGCCTTTTTTGTCTAAGCCCATCAGGTGAGGTTCATTACACTCTAAGCAGAAGGTCAGTTCTAATATCGGCGCACCGCAGTCACACTTTTGTCTCTGAACTGAATACACATAACCAAATGGCCAGCCTTTTTCCAGTTTCGTCCCCTTTTTACACCGACAGTTACTATCCACACAAGACCACAAGCCATTGGTCATACGTTGAAAAAAGTGCGCACGCAGCTTTAAGAAAGCTTCAGACTTCGCGTCTTTTTTTGTCCCTGTAAGCAAATCTAACCAACGTAATAATTCATGCTGGCTAATCGTTGGATTACCCGACTTCTGCGCCGTTTTCTTATTGATTTCTAATAACGTTAAAGGTGACAGGCTTTTCACAATCACATCACGAAGGACATGAGCGAAAGTGCAGCTTTGAAGTGCAGAGTAACGTGCAGCCGACACTTCTGGGTCGCGCTTTTTAGCCTCTTCTCCCTCAGGTTCAATAGCCTCTATCTCAGTGAGTGTCATCGAGTCCGACTCAACAAAGTCGAGTTCTGGTATGACTCGACGACCACCAATCACCTTGATCTGCTCTTTGGGTACATCCGCAAGTTTTGATAAATACTCTTGAAGTTGCTCATTTGCATTAGCATCTGCAATCGTTGCTGACGTGGCGACAAAGCGGACATTTTTAGCTTCCACACCGAATGCTTGCAACACTCGACGAAGTTGAAGAGACAGTTCTGCAGCTTGTGAACCTACGTAGGTGTGAGCCTCATCGAGCACTATCCAACGTAATGACTTTTCCTGTCTTGAACGTTCAATGATTGGCGCATCAATTTGCCTCACTAGCATGTACTCAAGCATCGTTCCATTCGTTACTAGAATAGGCGCAGGCTCTTTACGCATTAGCTCTCGTGAGAGCACCTCATTTGGCCTTTCACCCTGCGCTTTGCGCATCTTGTTTTCGCTGTTCTCTGTATTACCGTTATACAGACAATAGCGAATGCGGTTACCAAAATGTTTTGTCCAAGCATCTAAGCGTTCTTGTTGAGAGTTAATCAGGGCATTTAAAGGATAAAGAAACAGCGCTCTTACCCCCACTAACGGAGATTGCGTTCGTTGCTGCTCACGGTACAAATCTTCCAGTACTGGCACCATAAAACATTCCGTTTTTCCAGAGCCCGTACCTGAAGTCACAATCGCAGAATGCGGTTTTTCATCAAGCAACGTTTGCCACGCGGTGAGTTGGTGCTTAAATGGGTTGAAACCAGATTCAAAGCGGTAACGATCATTGGATTTATCATCCAAGGCGTTAATGACCGCTTTTGACAATAAACTGCCTTCTAGATCTTTGACCTTTGGCGTCGCATATTCCCAACCAAAGGTATGTTCGAACA
The DNA here is from genome assembly GCF_041467515.1 of Vibrio sp. 10N.247.311.12. Lineage (NCBI taxonomy): Bacteria > Pseudomonadati > Pseudomonadota > Gammaproteobacteria > Vibrionales > Vibrionaceae > Vibrio > Vibrio sp. 10N.247.311.12. Next base: position 24,146 of record NZ_JBFSUV010000052.1, on the reverse strand, counting down.
AGGGCGGCGCAAGAAAGGCATTTTCATCACCACATTCCGATGACATGATCTCGCTTAAATGGTTGCGTAAAATAGGATCCGTGATCCCCAGAACACTCAGTGTTGACTCTTTCGCTCTTGAGATCGACTGCTCAACTAAATCAGTAAAGTAGCGTGCCATAACAGATCCTTATCGTGGTAAGTTTGAAAAAATAGTAACGAATAGGCGATAAACAGGTTCAAACCATTCGCGGTCAAAATCGCGTAATTTACGAAGGTGGAATATCGCTTCTACAGGGAACGCCTCTAATACCTCTTTAGGTACCCTGCCACACGCTATTGCAGCTGCAAAAATAGGCCAATACACCACCCCTGATTGAAACCCTGCATTGGGTTTGAAATCAAAAGGAATAAGTTTCAAGTTCTGACACCACATACTTAACTCCTGACCAAACTCCGTTGGCCACTCATCGTCTTCGCAGTGGGTATGCAAAAGATCTTGATACCAGCCTTGCAACATAACTTGAGTGATTGGCGCAGGAATGTTGTTCGTTTTGCCCGTGAGCAGTAGCTCTTTAATTGACGCATCATTTAAAATGGGAACGGCGTCGCCAAGCTTCTCTACTTGCTGCTTAACCAACTGATCAACCATAGAAACGTCAATGCCAACCGCAGTCAGTGTCGATTTAGACAGTGAGATCGCATGCTGCCAATCTGCAATCGAGATTTGCTCCCACAGCAACGGCAACTCAGACTCTAGTTGCGATACCCACTTCTGATTAAACTCCAAACGAAACAGTGCGACAGCAAGGGCTCGATAATCACGAACTAAATGACGCCACACCTCAAAGGTCGACATCGGCAAGTAGCCATAGTTTTTATTTGTGGCATCAAGATAAGCCCACCCACTGTGCGTCCAATCGTTCGCCATTTGTGCGATCACATCAGCAATCACATTCGGTTCAAAGCGCGGGTGGAAAAGCTGAGACGCTTTTTGAAGAGTCCTTACCTCCCCCTCTCGCTCATTTGGTTTGCCAGCAAAAAACTTAGCGCGGAAAGAAACATCATACGACTCATCAACAGATTCACTCGGTATCACTAGCCAAGGCCCCTGGTTATCTGGATCAGATAAAAGAGAGTCAGTTAAAAGAAAGTCAGGTAAATCAAACTCTCCGGTTTCAACGCCTTCACTAGCTCGGCTGACCAAAGGCAATACCTTTTGTTCAGGGTTAGAGAGCGACATAAGCACTGGTTTTACTTGGCTTGCATCAGTCACAACGGTTGAGCGAATCCCAACCGTATTTTCAATGCGATCATGCTCTAGATTAGTCGAAAAGTGGCTAACGATATAACTCAACGTTCGACCAGGTCCTGTCACTCTCAGTTCAACTTCACTGTCTAAAGATTCCGTCATTGAGAGCAGCTCTAATATCGCACTTTTAATGCTATATAAGCTGACTTCAATCGGCTGGTTTGTGACTTTGTAGTTCCAACGAAAATAAGGAGTGAGCTGTCTATTTACATTCCTGCGTCCTTTAGCACTTAACACCGCTTCCAATTGAAAAGTGGCTGGCATTCCATGTGTTGAGAACAAAAACAGTCGGCTGCCCAATAATTCATCAACCGCTAATCTTGGTGCTAGGGCTCTACCTGATTTACTGTAAGCAACGGCCCCTCTTGCAGGGAAAGGTACTTCAATAGTAATCGGTTTCGCTAACAAGCTTGCTTGCACTTCGAGTTTAATTTTTGCGGGTGGTTTACCCGCCGCCATGACATGAAGCTCTTTTGCGCCGTTTTTACTGCTCATTGATACAAGCTCAACATTTTCACTCAGTAACTTACAAATACAGGGCGATGTTGTATGTAACCGGACAAACCCTTCATTGGGTTTATCGCCATTTTTAATCTGGATATCAAAGTCTTTAGGTAAAATACCGATGCGCTTCTTCAGCTGTACTAACCCTGCGCTATCTTTAGCGGTCAATAATTGTCGTCCGTAGCACTCACCTAAACTCACAGTGCTCAATGCGGCGTTATTGAGAAATACCTCGACTGATGATTCTCCACATAGATCGCTAAATTCCTTGTTATTAGAGTCGCTACTTTTAAGCTTTCTATTTTCAATAACCGATGGAACACCCTTAAACACTAATGCAGGAACCGTTTTGTATTTCAGCTGCTGACCTCTTAAGGTGTAGTCTCCGGCATCAAAATCGTTAGAGCTGGAAGTAAGAACATATCGCTCTGATTCAGCAGAAATCACCTCACACTGCCCTTCAAATAGGTGCACGAACAAAGAGCCAAAGGTAAATTCTGTTTGCTTTAACTGACCATATACTGAGGTGATTGTTGCTCCCTCAGGTAAGATCACCGCAAGATTTGATTTATTGGTAGTCAACGTCGATTGACTTAGTATCGCCCACTTATCGCCACTCTCGACTAACGTTAACGGTGACTCCCCGACATCAACAGAACTATTTGATAAGCGAATGTCACCTAATCGGCAACCCGCTTGCATGGCAACAATATACAACTCACTGCTTGGGTTGTTACGACGAATCTCAACGATAGGGTTACGTATGCGAACACGCATTCCATGCCCTAATTCACTTTCATCACCGCAAATAGAACCACTACTTACATCAGAAAACTGAGCAAAGCCTGTTCCTAACGACGCTATCTGGCTGTCCCCTTCGTACACAGCAAGATCAACACGGCTTGATGTCACGTTCTCTTTTGAAATATCGAAATGACATCGATGCGGCAACGTGATTCGAGAATAGATGGCCTGGTTAGCAAAAGACGCAAAGTGACGGCACTGGAGCTGTTTACGAACTTGGGCAACTTTGCTCACCTCTTTTGATGCTGTTGATAACAGCTGGCTCAAAAATGCCGAGCCGGTTTCATCTTCTAATGGCAGTGGAAAGCTTTCTCGCCAGCGCGGAAACTGTTCATCCAAGTATTGTGCTGGGTTTGTTTGGCTGTCTAATTCAAATTGATACACCAGTGCATCGAGTTTATCCGCCATGTTGGCGATGAGCGTAACTGTCGTATCCGATTGCAGGTTTTCAGGAAAACTGGTGATTCGGGTACGAATGAGGCTTTTGATAGCGCGTTGACCAAAGGACTTAGCCTCTTGAAAGCGTTCGAAAATAGCAAAGAACGCATCTTGATAGTGGTTAGATTGCGTAGAATAGATATCTAATGAAAGTAAGTTCGACGGTAAGCCCCCTTGTCGAAACACCGAGCCCACATAATCGTTATGATTAGCACCAAAGCGAGCCAAGGGTTTTTTCCAATAAACCGTCACGCCCCTTGTTACCACGTCACTCACTTGTGCAGGGGTAAGCTCAAAACCTCCCCCTTCAAAACCTAGCCGTTCAAAAATCGGCTGCCAGCTCCAATCCCGTGTGTATTCACGGCGAAACCACTCCGCACCAAACAGAACAAATGCCCCGCACCACTCTGTTGAAAAGGAATTTTTTACCGTAAAGTTGGTACTACTGCGCAATAGCGATTGCAGCTCAGCGTACTCTTGCTCTGTCATGTGGAATTGATACAGGCCATCGCAGGCGAATACGGCATTTGATCCTCGCTGACGGACAAACTCACTGAGCCACTTCCCCACCGAAGGTGCACGTTGAATAGAGAGGGTCCCTTTTAAGGAGCGGCTACCTGATGGGTTTGATGTGGTCATAGATCACCTGTTTATAATCAATTAAAGTCTTGGGGCTATTAAAGTTTGAGATACCTCAACGCCAAAGCACGCTTGTGCAGCCTTTGTATATCAGCACAGCATATTGAAAAATTTACCATTGTTTAAACAGAGGCTAACTGATCTAGGTAAAGTTAAGCGGTTAATAAGCTTATGATTGTCGCTTTGGGTTGGTTTTTCTGGCCTTGCTGCCTTGTTCTGGGGCATTACGGCCAGAAACGCCAATGTTAGCCACGATTAAAGCCAACATTGAACTCAGTGGCGAAGTTTAAACACTCATTGCTGATGTTTTGCTGCTGTCGCGCAGCTTGTTCCCACTTCTCCACTTTGTCTGAAAAGAAATCGGAATAGAAGAAATTGCCGTACTCTTTCTCACCTAATAATAAGACGTTATCAACCATAAACTCGGTGACATATAACCCCCTATCCATACACACTTGGCTAAGGCCAACCAGGGATGCCAATGCGTTAATGGCCGAATTGTCTGGGCCGGTGATATGCGAGACGGTTGGGTCTTCGGCAAAAGCCGAAGGGCTCATCAGGGTAACCGCAGCCAGAACGCCGATAAATGAAGCTTTTTTCATACACATTACTACCATCAATCATTAATTGGCTAAATTATAAATAATAGGGTGTTGTTTTAAGGAATAACGGCTATTACCAACGAGTCAAAGGTAAGCAGCCCAACGGCTCCGCTCGGTACGCCGCTGGGCCAACATTGACTTAACGCTGAATTAAGCTTGAGTAGCTTTCTTCGCTGCTCTTTTCTTCGCCGCTTCCGCTTTTTTGGCGGCCTTGGCTAGGGCTTCGGCCTCTGCGCGTGCCTTAGCTATGCGCTCTAGCAGTTTGTCGGCAGGCTCGTCAGTTGGATCTTGCGCCACCAACTCACCTCTGAAGGCTTTTGCCAAGATGCTTTGGGTGAGGTTATCTACCCTCGCCTGTGCGTTATTCACTTGAGCTTCGATGGTGTCAGCGAAAGCGAAGTATTGATCGATGAGGCGGACGATTTCTTTTTGTTCGTTATAAGGCGGACACGGAAAGTGTAAGTTTTGAACAGCTGATTTATTCAAGGCTTTTTGGTTGTTCCCAGAGCCTACACGTCTAGTCTCTTCATATTTCTCCCATAGGCAGTAATACAAAAACTCAGACACACACATTCCTTCAGGAACTCGCAAAGCGGCTGTATTTTGGTTATGAGCCGCTTCTATTCTTAGAATTGCTGGTTGCCCTCTAGTCTTGCCCTGCCCAATCATTGCGAGCATTACCGTCCCGTGAGGATGTATTTTAGTCGATGAGTTAGATAAGCCAGATTGGGTTATTTTTTCATTTGTTTCGGTAATAAAACTGAATGCCACTTCACCGCTACTTACCCATGGAATATCTCCGCCCCAATACATTGGGTCTTTTCTGCTAGGTGTAGCTCCAACGTGAACATCGAAAATCTTACCAACACAAGTATCTAACCAAGAATTGGGCAAAATCGAGCTAACTTGGCTATCTTCAATAATCTTAGGAGCTGAATACTTCTTGCCAGCCTTGGAATACTCTTGATCCCAAAACTTGGCAAACTCAGATAATTCAAAACCTTTAGAGTCATTCTGTCCGCGCCATTCTTCCGTCAACTTACCCGACACCGCAGAAGCGAGTACCGATTGGCGGAAGCGTTTTAGCAAGTCTGGGATGCCATCTAGGCGAGCTTTGATGGTGTCAACCTGTGTCAATACCTCATCGAGTTTTTCAACGATGCGTTTTTGTTCGGCTAGTGGGGCAAGTGGGTAACTTAGATCTTCTACATCACCCTTTCGTATTGATGGTACAGCCGATGATCTAGAAAACTCAGAAAGATCGACCGTTTTAAGAAAGTAGAACATCAGTTTACTATCAACGAGAGCCTCTGGTATTACTCCCATCACATTGTTATCAGCAATCCCGGCAAGTGAAACGTAGCCCCTACGATTCAGTCTCAATGCCTCACCTATTTTGGCAAATAATGTGCTACCTATAGGGTACAGCTTTCCTTTCATTGCGAGCCTAACTGTCTCGTCTACATAGTTTGAAGACTCACTAAGTGATGACTTACCAGCTTGAACCGATCTAGATATATCACCAACTTTGTATACGGGAATATCTTTTGTTTCCATACCTTGATGTTTTTTTGGAAATCCGACACCACTTTCAACTTTTGCTAAGTCAGAAACGACTGAAGATACCCACCCCTTAGGCAATTCACTCATTACTCTGCCTCCGGCTTTTCTGTCAAGCCAAAGGCTTCTTCGAGCAACTGCTTTTGCCCTTCGGCTTCATCATTCGCGCCAAGTGCTTGCATCAGTTGGTAGATCTCAGACATGGCTTCGGTAAGCTCTGCCATCGCTTCCCCTGCTAACACTTCTGGTTCTGGTAGGTTTTCGGCACTGGTGGCTTCTAGGTCTTTTAGCCATGATATATCTAGGCTATCGCTTTTCTGGTCGCGAATGTAGTCACGACTAAACTTGCGGAAACGAGCGTTTTCGATAGTGTGTTCAACACTGTCCTGACTTTCAGCAAAAATGTTGCCCAAAGTCTCGTAAACACCTTCTTGACGAGGTGATTGACCGTTTTTGTCTGCACCGTAAGCATTGATAAAGGCTTCAAAGTGCTTTTCAGTCAGTGGTCGGCGCTTACCAAAGGTGTTCATGTTGGTACGCATATCGAATACCCATGTCTCTTTGGTGCAACCTTTGTCTTGGTTCTTATTCTCTGGCGTGCCTTTTTGGAAGAAGAGTACGTTGGTCTTTACGCCCTGAGCGTAGAAGATACCTGTCGGCAAGCGCAAAATGGTGTGCAGGTTGCATTTGTCCATTAAGTCTTGGCGAATACGCGTACCCGCACCTGATTCAAACAACACGTTATCTGGGATCACCACCGCAGAACGACCACCCGGTTTGAGGTTGGTGTAGATGTGCTGCATAAAGGCGAGCTGTTTGTTTTGTGTCATGTGAGTGAATTCACGGCTCACCCCTGCCCCTTTGGCACTACCAAATGGAGGGTTGGTTAAAATCACATCGGCAGGTGCTAAGGTTTCACCATCACCACTTAAGGTGTTACCAAGCATGATTGGCCCTTCGCTGTTTTTCGGGCCTTCGATGTCGTGCAATAAGCAGTTCATTAGTGCTAAACGGCGCGTGCCAGAAACAAGCTCGATACCTTGGAACGCTTGACGCTGCTGGAATTCGATTTGTGGTGAGGTTAAGTCTTCAAGATCATCGGTTTCGTGTTTAATAAAACGGTCTGCCGAGATCAAGAAACCTGCTGTGCCTGATGCGGGATCTTGTATCACTTCGCCTGCTTGTGGTTGCAATAAGGCCGTCATAGTGTCGATCAGTGGACGCGGCGTAAAGTATTGGCCTGCGCCAGATTTGGTTTCGCCTGCGTTTTTCTCTAGCAAGCCTTCGTACATGTCACCAAAATCTTCACGGCTAGAGCCGTACCAGTCAAGTTTATCCATGCCTGCAATCAGCTCTTGCAGGTGCTTGGGCTTGTCGATATTGGTGTTCACGTTGGCGAAAATAGCGCGCACGATGCTGTGTTCATCTTCACCCAGTTCCACCAGCATGCGGCGATAAAACTGTAACTGATCTAAGCCATTTTTGGCTTTCAGATCTTGCCAGCGCATCCCTTCTGGTAGCAGCTCTTGCTTGTCTTCTAGCTCATCACACATTTTTATGAATAATAGCGATGCCAGCTCGGTGACGTAATCTTGGTAGGTGATGCCGTCATCACGCAATACGTTACACAGGTTCCACAGTTTGCCGACAATTTCGTTAGTATTCATATTTTCATTCCTAATGACTGGCTGTTCACTTATTCGCAATGAATTCTTGTTATTGGTGAACTCTGTATGCCAGTTGAAAAAATAGGATTGGCACTGAGCCAATCCTTAAGTTAATCGTTTTATTCAAGCCTTCCGCTTGCTGTATGCCAGCGATGCTTGGTTATTAATGGTCGCTATTCTACGCGGATTCACCCCATGTCGCATCCACCAGATCTTTCATAATGATGTCTAATTGACCATCTAGATCTTTGTCTGCTCGGCTTTTGCCACCTTTGGTTCGCAGCGTACCCACTTTAAAGGAATCGTCGTTGAGGACTAGGTCTTCACGCATTTGGTTTACAATACGCTTTAACCACTTTTGTTGGGATTTCGTAAGCTTATAACGCGTTGTGATCATTTCTTGTGCATGGGTTAAGCGTTCTTCAAATGGGACTAACGGGCTACCTATGGCAGCTTGGCGAATGAGGCCAATAATTCGCGCGGCCACATCTTCTTGCTTGGCGGCTTTGCGTGCTTGTAATAAGGTTTGTTCGTTAAACTGTCGAGTTTCGAGTTTTGTTAATAGCGACACCAAGTCTTTCTTGGTTAGGTCTCTTGGTCGATTGACCACAATATCTAAAGCGGCCACTTTATTACTATTTTCTTTAATGTAACGGCTAAAGGCTTCTAGATAGTCTTCTGGCTGTTTATACCCCCCCCAATCTTGGGTCACTGTCACTTCGCCTGCATCACCTTCGTAAATCAATGGTGCTCTTTCGCCAAAATTAATCGCTCTACGCAGGTTCTGTTCCGCCGTTACGATCCAAGCGTTTTCTTTCAGTAATTTTGCCGCCGCTATTGGGCCTAAGCTAAGTAAGTGCTTTGGCAAATGCTCTATGTTGCCACCAAGTTCTGGAATCGCTTGTTCTAGCATCGCTTGCATTTGATTTGCTTCCGTTCCCACAAGCTCTTTTTCATGGCGTATTGTTTTTGCTTTGTTAAGCGTTCGACCTAATTTAAGTACAAGCGAGTCCAATGCTTTTTGGGCAAAAGTGTCTCCATCAAGCTCCTGATGATCGTTCGCGTCAACATTTGCCATCTCTTCAATTAGCTGCTCTGCTGAAACATTGATTTTCGCTCCTACGGGTTTCATCAATTTTGTCGCATCGTATTGTTCTATCGTTGATTTCAAATTTACGGCATCAAAAATACGGAATGACTGTTTATTGTTTTCTTTGCATAAACGTGTTCCTCTACCTTTCATTTGCTCATATAACACCAAGCTTTTCACCTGTCTTAAAAAGACAAGGTTACGGATAGAAGGGACATCAATACCCGTTGTAAGTAGGTCTACTGTAACAACAATATTTGGTAAGCGCTCTTTTCTATAACGGGTAATTAATGATTCTATTTGCTTACTGTCCCCCCCCACTGACTTACCCGTTATCTTAATGATTGCATCGTTAACTTCTTCACCAAGCTGCTCTTTGTAAGTTTCTCTCAGCAGTCTTACCACTTCTTCGGCATGTAGATCATTGACACAAAATACGAGTGTTTTGTCTGGCTGGCTAGGGTCAATATATTCAGGTAGTACATTACAAACGGCTTGGTTAAAACTCGTTACTATCGCGCGCTTATTAAATCCGGATATATCGATATTCAGATCATCTTCGAGCACCTTGTCTACCGGAGCACCCTCAACGAATTGTTTTACCGTTTCACCGGCCTCTAGTGCGATGCCTTGCTCAGAGAGTTCGGTTTTTACCTCTATCATTGGCTCTTGATCAACTAAACGCCCATCAAGAACCGCTTGTTTAAAGCGATATTCATAAACCGGACTCCCAAAGATCTCTTCCGTGTGACGAACAGGTGTCGCGGTAAGACCTATCTTAATAGCGTCAAAGTAATCGAGTACATTTCGGTACTTAGATTGATACTCTTTTTGGTCACGGAATAGCATCTCGCCTTCAGTCTGCTCAACATCTTCGTTATAACCACGGTGCGCTTCGTCAACTATGATGCAGTCGTACATGCCTGGGGTTAGCGGGTTATTTTCACTTTGCAGCATAAGAGATAACGACTGAACGGTGGCGATTTGGATCCACGGCTTGTCGCCTGCATCAATCGTGTGTTCACCCAGCTCATAGAGGTTGTAGTGATCCGCCAATGGCATTTGGCGAATACGATACTCTTTAAATGAGTTTACCGCTTGAGTACCGAGTGAACGTCTATCGACTAAGAATAGCGCGTTACGGCATAAGCCTGAAGTGAGCAAACGATACATGGTTGCCCCTGCGACACGGGTTTTACCTGTACCTGTTGCCATGGCGACGAGTAGGTTCTCTTGCCCTGCTTCGATGGCATCTTCAACCGCTACCACTGCGGCTTCTGAAGGCTTATACAGATCAAGCTCGTCTCTTGAGTGTGTTTGTAGCCACTCTAACGCTTTGGATTTGTCGGTTCTGATCTTTGCTTGTATATCTGCAGGAGAGTGGAACGCGCTTAATACGCGCTGCTGAGTTCCATCGGCATTAGCGCACCAGATACCACTTTGGCTTTTGATCTGCTGAAGGTATTCTCGACCGTTAGCACTGTAGATAAAAGGAATAGGCTTGAGTTTATCTTGTTCGCGCAGCTCGCTATTGGCAGCTTGATAGGTCGCTTTGGTCTCTTCTGCGACTTTATTTAAACTTAATGTTGGGCGTTTTTTAACAGCAGGTTTCGCTGTTGCCAATACGTCACCAACAAACACCAGCTCATTTTGTATAGCGTGTTCTTGGTAGTTAAAGTTTTCGGCGTAGTATTTAGCCTGAGGCAGCGCGTCTTGTACGCTCAGTGCTTTCTTCTTCGCCTCTACGATGGCCACGGGCTGTAGGCCGATAAACAACACGTAGTCAGCCTTGTGTTGGGCAGAGTCGATCACCCACTCTGCGATGGCTCTGTTTTTGCCAATTTCTGGGCGAACACCCTTGCTGTACTTCAACTTTTCGCTGTCGACTTCCCAACCTACTTGGCGCAGCTGTTGGTCAATAATGAACCGCGTTTCTTCTTCGGTCAGTTCAAACTTGTTCTTTTTGAGCCCTGATTCAAACTCTACAACTTGTGCTTTTTGTTGGTCTTGACTGAGAGCTTCAAATTTCTGTTTTTCTTCTAGAAGCTTTGCTTCTAATGCTGCTATACGATCTTGGGCTTGCTGTTGGGTTTCTGTTTTTTGGCTCTCAAGAATTGAAATATAGCCTTTAAGATCGACGATTTTATCTTGCTTGTGCAGTATCGCCTCTTCTGTGTTGGCGCTTTTCTCTTGGAAAGCCTTGAGTTGTTGCTTCAGCGTTGCTAGCTCATTTAAAGCTGCATTGTCTTTCTGGGGCACGGGTTGAATGAACGCAGGTGTTGCTTCATTGAAGTTGCCGCTTTTAAGTTTGTAGTACCAAAATGCGATATGGTGAGAGAGCGCTAAAATACGCACGGCATCATTTGGGTTGGCGTAGTTCTGATGTACAGCCTTATTACCGACAATTCGAAGCTGTTGAAATGGTTCAATAATGCTAGAAAGCTTATTCGTTTCTCTTAGCGCCTTTATAAGATCGATTTGCTGCTCTGGCAAAACTATGTTCATACCGACCGCAATACTTCGCGCACACATTTCGCCAAACATACGGGTTTTAACCATGGTAATGTTTGGATCATTGTGGAGGTTTTGCTCTGCGGATAGCAGCGCATTGAACATGTCTGGGCTGATTGTACGGAGAAACTCAAAATTCGATGTTGTCATTGATGGCTCACCTATTACATTACTGAACATTTCTTTGCTCTAATTCACTGACTAATAATACAATTATTTTTTCCTAACGTAATCCCATAACGCTGGTTATGAGCTTCTGATAACGACTTTATTTCGAGTTTATTTGCTATATCACTCGGTAAAGCGTTTTTAAGCTTACGATTTATAGTTGAACATATCGGTTGTAAGAACTCACGAGCCATACCGACTAGCGAGCTAAAATCTCCGTCTTTGAAATCTTCAGGTGTTGTTTTGAAAGTATCAAAAACGCGTGGGTCTTTGGCTATCTCAAGGTAGGTATTTAAAAACTCTTTGCTGCAGGTTGCATCTGAATCAAAACCTCTATCGACTAAAACTCCTGAATCTTCTTTTTCCAGTAACCATAGATAAAAGGCACACTCTTTTGCCGTGAGTTTAATGTCTACGCCAACAACAGAGATCAACTTCGCTTTCTTTCGAATGGTAACGCTTAAGTCTTCGTTGTGACTGGCATTGAGCATTCCCACGGTTTGACTAAACGAGAACTTTTCCATTGAAGAGATTAAGCTTGGATCAACAGAGCTTCGCATACGTACAAACGGAATTTCAGCAAGGGTTATACTGGCTTTACTCACATCTACTTCACCCTGCCCATTCTTGCCTGTTACCCATTTAGGCTGCTTGGTTGGGTACCAAAAATCACGTACGAATTCGTATTCATCATCCACAAAAACGTGGCTTAACGTGTCTTGCTCTCGTCCAAACAGCGACATAGCATAGCCAAAGTAGAATGCCATCGTTTTACGTCCACCAGCGAGTGAGGCATGAATGGCAACATTGTCATCTTGAGTCAACTCATACACTTTGTGAGTGATAAAATCAGCCATGTAGGTTTGATCGTCAATGGATTTGGCATCATCAATGCTATTACCGTTATCATCTTCTATGAGCCAGATATGGCTTTCATCAAACTTAACTGGTGGCATATTGTATTCATCAAGTAGTGCCTGGAAATGCCCGTCTCTAAATAAGCCATTTTCCAACACTGGCTTGCTACTAAGTGTCGTAATTACATAGATTTCATCTGGAAATGGTCGGCCACTTTGGTGAATAGCAAACAACGTTTCTGTAAGAACTTGTGGGCTTGTGCCCGTTGTCGCGAGTAGGATGTTTTTCATTATTTTTCTAAACCCTCCATACAAGACTTTATCTCTAATTCGCTTACTAGTTTTCGCAATTTTTTTATCTCTTCTCCATCATTTTTTGAGTTCGCGGTGTGTTGATTTCGTGATTTAAGCAGGTAGAAACATAACAGTAATATCGTAAATAAAATGAACACTATGGATATGGTTTTGTATTTATCTTTTGCTGCGCTGACATATTGTAAATCAGAATCACTATTAGCTTTAAAATTCAACATGCTTCTATTGTATTTACGCTCAAGCTCCGCTTCTATCTCTGACACCTGTTTAGCGTGCTGGCTTTTAAGACTTGAAAGGTTTCTCTTGTTTTCTTTATGAGCATCCATCCAACCACGTTCATAAATATCTTTATTTTTGAGTTCACTATATCTCGTTTGACCAGCCTCAATTGAGCGATATAGCGTAACTAACCCATTTTCGGTTTCTTTTCGCTTTTTAACCAAACATCATACCGTTTGATATCGAACACCAAAACGCCAAAACTAAAGTGGTCACTCTTTTCAAGCAACTCCAAAAGTGATTCTTTTTCTTTATCTAATATTGGAGTAAGCGTGTAGCCATCGCCATAGCAGTTGCTTAACATACTAACTGAACGGCCTTTTGCGTACTCAATACTCACAATACCCTGGCTATTGTTAGAACACACTTTTCTTACATCGATCCACCAATCTAGATATTTTAGACCAGCTTGTGCGTCTACAAATAGGGTCGCATTATTTTCTACGTCATTAGTTTCGTACATATTCTCGGCCGTAAGCGATTCAAAACTAAAGATTAGAGCTATAAAAGCAACCATTTGATTCAAATAATTATAACGTTTCACTAGTTTATTAGCCCCACAGAAAATAATGCAAGCAAACTAATAGTGCTCATTAGATATTACCTTCAAGTGCCCGTTGGGCTTCCGTTACAGTAGGTGGTGTCATTATAAGCCTGAAATCAATACGTCTATTGCGAGCATCTGAAGTAGGCGTTTGATGATCATGACCTGCTAAAGGTCTACCCTCACCATATCCACTAACACTAAATATTGGTTGATCATTACTGTTTTTCATTTCTGCTAAATAGCGGTTATCAACGACCAGATTTTTAAATGTATAGTTCGCACGAGCTGTAGATAGATCCCAGTTATCAAAATACCTATTTTGCAAGGCTCCCCGAATTGGCACGTTATCGGTGTGCCCTTCAATAAAAATTGAATCCAATTTACCCGCGGTTTCTGGCAAGCAATGCTTATTTTTCGGAGGCGCTATTGAGTAACATGGCAAAATCTCTTCCATCACTCTACCAACTTGCATTAATCGCTTCATGTAGAGGTCATTTAATGATGCTTCCCCTGTTGAGAATTGGATGGCATTTTCATCTAACCTAACAATCCCATGCTCTTCATCAACAATCACTGCGATCTCTGCTTCTACTAAAGCTGCTTGTATATTTTCTAATAGTTTGGACCGTAAACGTTGATTTTCCGAAAGCTCCCCCAAAATACCTCTAGCAATATTTCGTTCATTTTGTAACTTGCTATTCTCTATTTTAATCGATGCTCTTTCTTCCTGAAGTCTTTGGTTTTCTTCTCTGATTTTTTGTTCTTCAAGTATTAGAGTTTCATTTATTTTCCGTTGTAGCTCTCTATCGACTTCAAGTTCCGCAATGATTTTTTCATGTTTAATTGACGCATTTAAAAAGTCCACAACAAAGACAGCTAGAACGATAATGAAAATGAACATGAGCCCTGACATTATGTCTGATATTGACATAAAATAATTAGTTTCTTCTTTCTTTAACCATATCATCGGTGGATACTCTTACTTTAAATATTCAGAACGGCGAGGCATAAACTGTGTCGACTTCTTTAGGTAGCTAGATGTACGATATTGCCAATAACCATGTCCTGAAAACTTATGCTTTATTAATGGTGGTTCGTTGTACATTCTTTTGATGGCTTGTTTAATATTTTCACCACCTTTAGGAAGGTCACTCACTATTACACCATTCAGAACAGATTTTTCCATTACCAAGTAATCTCCTACCTGGAAACACAGTGCTATCCCTTTTTCTAATGGCTCGTTAGTCGAAATTACGTTTCCAGACTTGCTTGTCACATCGCTTTTAGAAGGCACGACTAGCCAGGCATAGGGTACCTTGCCATTAATGAAGTATTGCCTCCAAAACTCATTTCTTTCAGAGTTTAATGATTTTAACTTTTGGTCATCTGCATTCTGTTCATGAGTCGCTGACCTAAAAATACTGAACGTGGTTAATATGGCATTAGCTCTTGATGCAAGCACTACCCTGGACCACCCCCCAGTAATATTAGAATCGTCTTGACGTTGTTCCATCATTAGTCTTATTTGCGACCAACGCTGAGGGTTATCATTTGACGTTAACTTTTCAATATCGTTAACAATTTTTGCAAATGAATCGCCAGTTAATCCATATGAGTTGCTTTGAACCTCGCTCACCAAAATGTGCATGGTTAACGCATCCATTCGATTTAGCAGCATTTGATAAATCTGCGACCAGGCACCTTCGATCGTTAGTAATCCTTCCCAAAAATAGCTCTTCGTTTTTCTTTCAAAAAGCATCCAAGGTAAGTATCGTTGATAGATCAAAGGCGTCGTATCAACGATCAAATTATTATTGATAATCTTCTGCTCGATAATTGGATAAAGACTATTTAACAAACCTTCATCTGGTGCCGAGGTTGTGTGAAACAGCTTTTCTTCAACATTATCTAAAGTGCGCTTGAGATGGCAATCTTCTACCGTTAAAGAGAACAAATTATTAGTTACGCCACCCATTAGAGGTTTCCTTCTAGCGCTGCTTGCGTTTCTGTCAAACTCGGCGGCTTCATGATGAAGCGAAAGTCAATTCTTCGGTTTATTGGATCATTAGTTGGTACTTTATAACTATGCCCAGGTACAGGCCTACCCTCACCGTAGCCACTAACACTTATAACAGGTTGACCGTTGCTATTTAGCATTTCTGCTAACAATGGTTGTTCTTTGGTCATCGCTCGGTATGTAAACATTGCTCGATGTGCAGACAGCTCCCAATTGTCACGGTACGTTTGTCTCAATCGCCCCGTAATGGGCACATTGTCGGTATGACCTTCTACAAAAACAGAGTCTATCTTACCTCTTGTTTCTGGTAAGCATTTTCCATTATCTAGTTGATTCTCACCATAACAAGGTAGTATCTCTGACAGCACATCCGCGACAACTGACAGACGATTCATCTGCTCATCACTCAACCTTGACGCCCCCGTATCAAAGCGTACCGAGTTTTCGTTTAGCCTTAACACGCCATGTTCTTGATCAATTTCAACTTCAACACTCTTTTTTGCCATTGCTTCTTGCATATCGCTCAGCATTTGACCGCGCATAATGTTATTTTCATCCAGTTGATTTAAAACCTGGGTAAGTTGGCTCATTTTTTCTTCTTGCTCTTTCGAAGCTACGAGGAAGTCAACAACAAAAATAGCGAGAGTTATGATAAAAATGAACATCAGTCCAGACATGATGTCAGCCACTGACATCATGTAATTAGACTCTTCTTTTTTTGAGCCGAAAAATGCCACTACACTGCCTCTTTCACACGTAGTGCTGCAATATCCTCTACAGTGCTTCGTAATTCATTTGTCGCCGTGACTAGGTTTCCAGTCACTTCAGCAGAGTAATAGTCTAATGATTTCAAGTGTGTGTTAGCTTGCGCTGCGTAGTCGCTTAGTCCACCTTTAAGCCCTTCAAAGACATTGTTTAAACGTCCTTCGAACTCTGCACTTTGTGATGTTTGTTGCGATATTGCTTCTTTAATAGATTTCATAGCTATATTCATAGCCTGTGCATTTTCTATATTCTTATTAGTAGCTGAATTAACAGAATCTAATGTCATTGAATAGAGCTGAGCTGTTTCTGAAGCTTTACTATTCGCATCCAGTAGTTTGTTGCTGGACTCATTTAACTGTCCGAGCATATTACTTACATGCTCCAATGATCCGTTACTCTGCGATTGTAAGCGCCCCATTACTTCAATATTACCCGACACTTCTTTAGTCATCACGCGTTGCATTTCAATTGTCTTGTAAAATTGGTCAACAAGGTTATTCATACTGCTATCTGCAGCCTGAACTTTTCCTAACATTCCGTCTAAAGAGTGCTCTAGAGTCGCTGAGATACCAGATATCATGCTTGGTAAAGCTTCAGAAGAAAGTTTCTCTACTTGTGCGAAAGTGGAAGCTGTTGCTTGCTCAGCTGATCTTTGAATTTGTTCACTTGAACTTTGATGAGCTGATTCGATTTCGCTCATCACCTCACGGAAACTATCAATCACTTGTTGAACACGTTCACCTTCACGTGCGCCCATACTATTTACACTTTCAACCAATTGGCTTGTTACTTTGCCAAACGACTCTTCAATCGACGCTGTTAAAGACTCTGTCACTGACTGCATTCTTTCTTGGCTATCAGTAAAGCGTGTGATATTCGACTCGAGTTTTTCATTCATCTCAGAAAGCAATGAGCCCAGCTCTTTAATTTCAGAACCTGCTGACTGTAATAACGTTTCTCTAAATTCTTTAGATACGCGAGTGATTGTTTCATCGGTAATACGTTGTTGATCTAGCTGAAAATCAGAAAGCGCTTTAGTTTGAGACTCTGTCGCATGCAATTGCATAGCGGCCAGTTTGTCAGCATCAACTATATCGATATGAGTTGCTAAGTAGTCAGAGAACTCTTTAACTGCTTTTTCTAATTTATAAAATTGCACCTTCTCAAATACAGAAAAAATCATTGATAGTAGAAGGCCTACAACTGAAGTGGTAAAAGCAATACTAGCACCGCTCAAAAGGGGATTAAGGGATTGTTTAGCATCATCAATGTCACTAGAACTAAGTCCAACTGATGCTTCACCAATACCAATCATTAAGCCAACAAATGTAAATAGAAGGCCAAGTCCTGTTAGAATATTTGGGGCCGATGTATATAGACGAACATTTAAATAAGGTTCTACAATATTTGAAATATCAAATAGGGACTTTACCTGGATAGTATTGCGTAGGGCTGGTGCTTCATCGCCATCCAATACATAATCTTTGTTCGGTAATTGCATGCTGCGTTGAAACTCCTCCCAAGGAGACTTCAAACAGTTTGCACTAACAATTGCATTACTCATTTTATTATAGTTTTGGTAAGCAATTGTCGTTGAGTTAGGTTCCCAGTTAGTTTCAATCAACTCTCCTTCATCATCATATTCATGTTGATGAGTAAGGCCTTTTAACGTTGTATTAACTTCATTTAATTGGGTTAATAAGCCTTTCGTCGCAGCGTGTAAGTTTTTTGCTGCCAGTAAGGCTATTACGACAATAATTAAGCTAAATGTTATTGTCATTGGATCTTGGAAGATTGTAGCCATTATCTTAAGTTACCTTTACTAAAATATATTCGTTTGTCTGGTACGTTTTGGTATCTACGTTGTAACATGCTATTCACAGTTTGTTGCTCATCACTATCGAGATCATAATTCCACCTTTTAAACCCTTGGTTTTGATTTATTCCGAACGGATGAAGAAACTTAATCAAACGGGTTTGCCAATGATTCAGGTGATCATGAACCCAGTTTGGTTTCAATTGGGAAATTATATTCCCATCTAGATTTTCTTTTTCAAATAAAATTTTCTCTAGCTCTCGAGTTTTATTAAAAACTCCTAAATCAAAAAAAGAGCCTCTGAATCTTTCAATTAAAAAATGATTTTTTGTTTCGAATATGCAAATCTCACTCAATTCGTTAAAAGAATTTTCCTGCATTACTGTTACACGATATTTTGAAATATCATGTCGTTTGTTGAGCAGCCTCATTGAGCGATTAGTTAGAAGAAATCGAACCCTTACGAATGAGTCACTATAACCACCCCAAAACGAAGTTCTCTTTTCAAGGTGGTTAACCTCTCTCTCATTCAAATTTGGATCTAGTCTAGTTTCGCAAAGCTTTTTAAACAGATCTTTTACAGCTGAATACTCTATTACGTTGTAAAAGCTCTTTAGTTTTTGTTGAGATTCTTGAGATAACGAGAACCACAAACTATTATCTGATTCAGGGAGACAGTGTTCGTTTAACCACTTATCAAACTTCGTCCCGCTTTCTACATAGGTAGTTTTAGCCAGTAGAACCTCTAATTGCTCTAGAGTCATATCTCGGCTCATTTTTTTCTGACACGCTAACCACCATTTAAGTTGCTTTTCATCAGGAGAGGCCGGTAAAACATTAGCCGCGAGATTTACCACTTTGTTTAAGTATTCTCCCTTAACAGAAAAGCCGAGTAACTCTACAAACTCGTGTATTGAGCACCCTCTATTCATGCATATTCGAGCACATGTTAGGTAGTCATCAGTAATTACGGCCTTTACCCAAGCAAATCGCTGCTTATCTTTTATTGAACCAATTTGTGAGACATTCGATGGCATACTGTCAACAAGTGAAGACGCTATTGATAGATACCCTCTATCCTGCCCTTGCATCAATCTACTCAGTGTCCTATTAAGTAAACGACTACTTTTTATAAGATGCATCCAAATTAGCTTCGTCGCATGTAACAACTCGTTGGCTAGCATCGCTTTGAATTCATCATCTCGCGTAAAGACTATCATCCATTCAATGTCTCTCAACTCGCCTTGGAGTTTAAGGCGTTCTAGTAACTCAAATAAGGTCTTATCACTAAAAGTATTTAGTTTTTTATCACCCTTACTCCTAATTCCACCGAATGGTGGCGTCACGTTTTGAATGGTTAAACTCTCAGGTAATGCAGGCGTTGGGAACCAAGGATAATTATGGCTCATTACTTAGTTACCTCAGACGTAATAAGTTCTTTCAGGTCATGACTTTGAAACTCGAATCGGAACACTACTTTTCTATTCTCAGCAGGATCTAGACTCAGATCCGCATCAAGGTTTCCCCTGCCTGCTGGTAAGATCTTATTAAGAAATTGGCCTTTGTAATGAAAGATCATTGAATCAAGATGGTTAATCACGGCTTCAGATCGTCTAACACTTAAAGACAATCCTCGACCTTTAACTTCACTCTTATCTGCATGTCCTTCGATTACTAAATGAAGTACTTCATCGGAAATCTCTTGTGACTGAAAAATTACCTGGCTATAGATTGGGATTAACTTATCAAGAAACTCTTTGCCTTTTGGTTTTAAGCTGTATTGTCCTGCATCAAACTCTAGTCCTTCAGTTAGTGACAGGCTTCCGGTTAAAGGGTCAATACGTGATTCAATTCCAGCTTTCTCTAAACCTTCTTGAAGCCCTTCAATTATGATGACACGGTTATTACGTGACTGTTCTTCGTAGTCAAGCAATTGTGCTAACGTTGCTATAAGTAGCAACGTAAATACCATAAGAATGCCAGCCATTAAATCACTGATAGATAACCAAGTGCCGGTTTGGTCAACTTCTTCAGATTCCTGAACATTATTGAGCACCTGCATTAGCTAGCCTCTGTTACTGTCTTTGCTTTTTCAGCAAGCATAACAGCTTCATCCGCTTCTTCTTTAGCTGTAATAAATAGCTCTGCAGCTCGATCAAGTCGGGTATATATTCTTGAAGATACTTCATCAAACGAAGTAAAGTACTCTGCTACACCTTTATTCGCTCGTGCAAAGTAATCATCCATTTCTGGCTTCATATTTGCCGCGACCTTAGTGAATTCTTCCGATGCTTTAGTGAACGACGTATTCAATTCGCGAACTTGGCGGCCTAACGTTTGTTCATGTAATTGTAACTCGCTCAACGAGTTAGCACGGTCTAATCCTATTGCTTTCGCCATAGATTGAATGCGAGTTGTCGAGTCTACCAACTGTGCGTATTGAGTATTTAGATCAGTAATTAACTGGCTACGTTTGTCATACTCTTCTTTAAATACTCCAGCAAAGTTTTGTACGACTTGATTTAATCCATCTTTTTGACTCTCTAATGATTTCTCAAGAGCATTATTTTGTTCTTCAAAGTACGTAGTTAAGTTCTGTTGGTATTCATCTCTGAACGTTTTTAGTTCGCCCTGGACAGTTCTAGACATATCTTTCACTTTGTTGTCTATATCACCAAGTCCGTTAACTAACTCATTCTTGGCTGAACTCATTAGTGATGCAGACTCTTTACCTACGTTGGATAGCGTGGCTGCCTGATTTTTAAAGATGGTTTCTGAATCTGACACCATTGAGCTAAATGCTTGGGTTTGTTCTTTAATTGATTCATTTCCGAGCTTAACAATGCCTTGTACTTCGGAAGTAATCGAATTGAGCGCTTTAGTACTATTCACTGCGAACTCATTTAAGGACTTGTCCATTGACCCTGCAAAGTCATTCAATTTAGCTAATGTTTCCTGCTCAAAGTTCTCAATAATGCTCGTTGCTTTTGCCATTTCTTCAACAGTTTTCGCCACACTATTATTTAACTTATCACTCACCTGTGCGAACTCGTGTACCACTTTATTCGTTTGACTAAGCTCAGCAGTAATAGGTTTAACTATTTGTTCACGCATTGCATATACCAGGACGTCAAACTCTTTATCACGGGATTTTGAGAGTTCTACAATGCCATGCGATACCGTTTTTATTCCACTAACTACATCCGTTACTTGTGCCGTATTTTTATCAATTGTAATAAGTGATTTTTGTACGTTCTCTTGCGCTTCAATTGCCGTTGATTTAATTGTGTCTAACGTAGCGTTGGTTGTTGATGACTGGCCAATAAGTAATCCTAAACCTTTATCAACATTATTCAGGCTCAAAGAAACTTGGTTTGCGATTGCAACAGATTGCTCGGTAGGGGTAACTAACTTCTCAACTTGAGTCGATACAGATTGAAGCTCACCGGATACATTGTTAAGTAACCCTGTATGTCCAGCAATAGCTTCAAGCGATGAATCTACTTTATCTAACGCTTCACTAGTCGATGTCTTCACCGTTTCTAGTGTTGTGTTGGTTTTTGAACCGTGTCCAACCAATTGCTCTAGACCATGATCAATCTTATTGATGCTCGAAGTTGCTTCGATTAAATGCTGATTGCTTTCTAATGTAGATGCTGCAATCGAATCCAGTACGCCATTTGACTTATTCGTAACAGTTACTAAAGGTTCTGTAACGTCAACCAATACTTGCTTAATGTCTTCTAATGTCGGTACTTGAATTTCAGACTGTAAACTTTCGTGTTGTTCTTCCATCATTTGAGCGATAGTAGTCAAAGCACTGTTGGATTGTTCAAGCTCTCTACCCATACCCATTAATTGACTATTTATAGGTTGCGTGACTAGAGAATTAAGCTGAGCACTGAACTCTCTTGGAATCTGATTTATTGAGTTAGTTTGAGCCTTTTCTAATGACACAAGTTTGTTGTCAAAGGTTGACTCCAAAGCGCTGATTCTTTTTTCAACACCTGCGCTAATACGTTTAGATATTTCTTCAAACTCGCTAGCGGTTATTCCATTTGCTTTTTCAGTTGTTGCTAGAAGTGCCTGAGTCAGATCCGTAAAATCAGTTTGTTCCGTTTCAGATGATTTAGCTTGATCTAAGATACTATGGAGAAGCTCATTTGGAGAGATGCTCTGTACATGCCCTTCTATTCTAACAATTAACTCTTGTCTCATTTTGGTAAACTTTGATTGTACTAGCGTGAGGCGGAGCATAATGATGCCACTTGCTCCCATACCCGCGATCGAAGTAAAGAAGGCTGTTTTCATTCCCCCTAGGAGTTCTTTTGCTTGATTAGCAAGTTGCGATACTTCATCCCAGCCACTGCCTAATTCATATAAACCAACGCTGATACCAGTAAATGTACCCAAAATACCCAATGTTGTTAGCATGGCAGGAACGGACTTTAGGTCAGCAAGACTTGCAGTTGGTACTGCTTGATCAAGTGGTTTATTTATTAGGACACGGCCATACTTTATCGCTGCGAACTGTCCATTTTTTTTAGATTCAAGAACGCACAATTTATACGCCAGCTTTTGAGCTGTATTGTCTAGTTGATCGATTCTTGTCGGAGCACAGCCCTTTATAGTCATGCAAGAGACATCGAATTCCTTTAGAGTTTGGCTATATTCACCTTTGATTTTCCACAACCTATAGCCTGCAACAACCGAAAGTGTAACTATCAAAGTGTAAAAAATTGCGTCGATTAATGTCATTTAAGCTGTCTACATTGAAAATTAATATTTAGGGAGCAGTGCTCTAGTGAGCTCTACTTCGGTTAAGTGTTCTTTTGCTATTCGTGCCGGTAAGTGTTCTGCATTCCACTTAGTATCGCCATCCGATGTTAATACTGTTTCATCGCCGAAACGGACGCTATACACATTTTCATTAGCTTCTACTTCGTGATCGGGTTTAAGCCATACCTTGTTAGGGTAAGCTCTCAAAAACTCGAGTTGCCAATTTGCTTTTTGTAACTTAAGTCTTTCCGACAATTGATTTTTTATAACTAGGTTTTCATCTTGCTGGGCAATCTTCCAAGCTCGATTAATAGTTGTTATTCGGTCTACAAATTGCTCTACCGTATACATTTATTCACCTTCAACACGAGTCAAATATAAATAGACAATTAATTTGAGGGATTGATTAAACTAATCTCATCACTATTTTTCTTCAGTGCTTGTTGCAATAGATTGTTCACTAACCAGTTGATACTCCTATCTTGCTCTTCTGCTAGCTTTTGTATCTCTGCGTATACTTCTTCATCAAAACGGATTGTTATACGTGGTTTACTCATTATGACCTCTCACTATTGTGGTGCGAAGCGGTGCAGTATAAGTGTTAAATTATTTTTATTTTGGAATATCACTTATTCCAAAATATGTTGAAAAACACACTTGCTATTTATTGCGATTTGTAATAGCGCGCTCTACAATCGGATTCGTTATTCTAGAGATTGACGCTCGATTTACAGGGCTACAGAATGCTGGAGATCTGACCCACAGCAAATTGAAAATAGCCCTTTTTTCGCCATCGTAACCCCCTGAAGTAACCTCGCAATTGATTAGATCTTAAAAGACTACTTCAGAGATTACTTTAAACTGTGGATTTTATAACACATCGTGGGATCTCTTGAGACCAATAAACAACTAAACCACTGATAAGAAAGGAATTAAGGACACAGAAAAGCCCACACTAGTGAACTGCCCCCCCAATAGTTGGACACCAATTACTGGAGGTCTTTTTATGTCCAAATATAGCCGAGAGCTAAAATGTATCATTGCTAAGCAATACTTAGATGGCACGTCATCTCTCTACTTAGCAAAACAATATTCAATTTCTTCAAGACAGATACGGTATTGGGCTCAAGTCTTTTTCCATCCATGCTATTGATTCATTTTTACCAACTAACCATGCTGCTACTGCTCAGACAAAACGAAAAGCATTGAATTTAATGTGGACGAATGATTGGTCTCTCACGCACACTAGCGCAGTATTAAACCTCTCATCCCCTGGGATACTCTCTGTCTGGCTCAAAAGATTTAATGGGCTCGGTATCAAAGGGCTCGAAATACGCCAAAAAGGAAGACCCTCAATGAAACAGCAACCTCAACGAACCACTAAGCCTGATAATGAAATGACACTTGAGGAGCTAAGAGAGGAGTTGATCTACTTACGAACTGAGAATGCCGTTCTAAAAAAGTTGGAAGAGTTGGAGCAGGAAAAAAACCGTCGAA